>SLQN01000418.1 GCA_007131465.1 Paracoccaceae bacterium | reverse complement strand
GAGGCGCGCATTGGAAAAGTGAATTCTGCGCGTTCCATGCCAAGTCTGTGGCCCGCAGAGGCGACATGGGCAGCGGCCAGCGGATCGTTTTCGGTAGCGTTGAAGTGATCGTGACGCGTGATCGACAGGTCCAGTCCCTTGGCACAGTCCTGCGCCAGCGCGCGGATTTCGGCCTCGAACCCCTCAAGGGCGTTGTCGGTGCAACTGCGCAGCGTGACAAATGCCTCGGCCTCGCCAGGGGCTATCCCGAAGGCTGGCGCGCCAAGGCGCAGGTGGCAGAGCGTCGCCAGCCGGAAGTCCGGTCCCATCGGCGCGGGTATGGTGTGCGCCGAAAGCCCGGCCATGAACGCGGCCAGTGCAGGGGCGGGCGAGCGTCCGGTTTCGGGCATCGCGGCATGGGCTTCGCGTCCGCCAAGGTGGAGGCGAAGCCCGACCGAGGCACAACTGGCAGGCCCCGCGGCCACGGCCAGCGCCCCAAGCGGCAGGCCGGGCATGTTGTGGAGCGCAAAGGCCCAGTCGGGGCGCAACGCAGCGAAGCGCGGGTCGGCCAGCACGGCGCGCGCGCCGGTTCCGGTTTCCTCGGCGGGCTGAAAGAGCAAGGTCACGCGCCCGCGGGCGGGCCGGTTCGCGCCCAGCCACAGGCCCAGTCCCGCAAGTATGGCCATATGCCCGTCATGCCCGCACAGATGGGCAATGCCGGGGTTGCGTGACACATGCGCCGATGTGCCGGTCTCGGTTATCGGCAGCGCATCCAGTTCCGCGCGGAACATGACGGTCGGGCCGGGACGGTCGCTGTCATAGATGACAGCCAGACCATGCCCGCCCAGCCCGTCGACCACCCCATCAGGCGCACTGGTGCGCAGAAAGTCGCAAATGGTTGCAGCGGTGGCGCGTTCCGCGCCTGACACTTCCGGGGCAGCATGCAGAACTTGGCGCAACCGGATCAGGGCGTTGCGCTCTGCGGAGTCTGGCGACGCAATCCGCATTCTGTCGGCTCCGATGCTCGTGTCTTGCCAAATGTCCTGCCCGCACCCAGATCTGCACGATGGGGAAGGGTGGCCACACATGAAAAAGGGTCACCCGATGGATGACCCCGACCTTGAAGGCGCAGAAAGGCTCAGCCGTTCACGGCGTCCTTGAGGGCCTTGGCGATTGTCACCTTCACGGCCTTGTCGGCAGGCTTCATCATGGTCTCGCCCGTGGCAGGGTTGCGCACCTGGCGTTCGGGGCGGGCGCGGCACATCACCTTGCCGATCCCGGGCACTGTGATCGCGCCACCAGCCGCAACTTCCTTCATCACGATCTCGGCAAGCGCATCCAGTGCCGCGTTGGCGGTCTTCTTGTCCGCATCCATTGTCTCTGCAAGCGCGGCCACGAGTTGGGTCTTGGTCATCGGTTTTGTGGTCATGTCAGACTCCTGCGTTATTCTTGGGTTGGGGCGGTCCTGCCCCCCGACTATATGTTGCGAGGCGCATCTAGCCCGCTTTTCGAAGCACTGGCAATCACCCCGGAGGCAGAAAATCGGCGATATCCTGCGAAAAGCGGGAAATCCGGGCCTACAGAAAGGCAGTTTCGCTGAAGGACCGCAATTTTCGGCTGTGGATCTTCTCCAGCGGCATGTCGCGCAGCAACTCCATCGCGCGAATGCCGATCTGCAGATGCCGGGCGACCTGCGTCTTGTAGAAGCTCGATGCCATGCCCGGAAGTTTCAATTCGCCATGCAGGGGCTTGTCCGACACGCACAACAGCGTGCCATAGGGGACACGAAACCGGAACCCGTTTGCGGCAATGGTCGCACTTTCCATGTCCAGCGCAACCGCGCGCGACTGGCTGAGTCGCCTTACCGGGCCGGACTGGTCGCGCAGTTCCCAGTTGCGGTTGTCGATGGTGGCAACCGTGCCGGTCCGCATGATCTGCTTGAGCGCGAAGCCTTCAAGCTGCGTCACCTGCGCAACGGCATCCTGGAGCGCGATCTGGATTTCGGCCAGCGCCGGGATCGGAACCCATATTGGCAGATCGGCATCAAGCACATTGTCTTCGCGCAAGTAAGCATGGGCCAGCACAAAATCGCCCAGTGCCTGACTGTTGCGCAGCCCCGCGCAATGGCCAACCATCAGCCAGGCATGCGGGCGCAGCACTGCTATATGGTCGGTCGCAGTCTTGGCGTTCGACGGTCCGACACCGATATTGACCAGCGTGATTCCGGCGGATTTGGCGCGTTTGAGATGATAGGTCGGCATCTGCGGCAGGCGTGCGAGCGGCGGGATGGGCGCGTCGGGGTCGGTTATCTCCACACCGCCGGGTGCCACGAAAGCGGTGTAACCGCTGTCCGGGTCGCGCAATTGCGCGCGGGCGAAGGCCTCGAACTCATCGACATAGAACTGGTAGTTGGTAAATAGGATATGGTTCTGGAAATGTTCGGGCGCTGTGGCGGTGTAATGCGCCAGCCGCGCCAGCGAGTAATCGACGCGCTGCGCGCTGAAAAGCGACAGCGGGCGCGCGCCGTTCGCGTCATGTGTGCGCTCGCCATTGACGATGTCGTCATTGGTGGTCGCCAGATCGGGCACATCGAACAGGTCGCGCAGTGACAGCGCCAGATCGCCATTGTCGGGCAGTTGCACATCGCCGCGCCCGGCCATGGCGAAATGCAGCGGAATCGGTGTGTTCGACGGCGCGATGATGACGGGCACGCCATGATTGTGCAGCAACAGCCCGATCTGCTGGCGCAGGTAATACCGAAACAGGTCCGGGCGCGTGACTGTGGTCGCATAGCTTCCCGGCTCGGACACATGTCCGAAACTCAGCCGCGAATCGATCTTGTCATGCCGCGTGGTTGAAAAGCGGATTTCCGGATAGTAGGCGCGGTACCGCGCATCCGTGCGCCCGCCTGCGGCCATCCGGTTGAAGGCGTCGATCAGGAAACCCGTTGCCGTGGAATACAGATCTTCAAGGCAATCAACTGCGGCCTCGGCGTCGGTGAAGGACTGCGGCGCGACATCCTCGGGTGCCAGGATGGAAAGCGACGTGTTCGGCGTCATGGAACGGCCCTTCGGTTTGCTGCATTGAGAGGACAGTGCCACCGCTTGGGGACCATCACAAGCCGGACCCAGCAGAAAATCGCTCTTTCCCCGCCCTGCTCGATGGACTAGCTTCCTGCGCATGACAACTGCCCTGCTCTCTCATCCTGACGCGCATGCGCATCAGACGCCTGCTGGCCACCCCGAGCAGATCGCCCGGATGGCGGCGGTCGAGAAGGCGTTGTCGGACAGCGATTTCGCGCAGCTTCTGCGGCTCGATGCACCGCTGGCCGACGCGAAACAGATTATGCTGTGCCATCCCGCGGACTATGTGGAGCGTATTCGCATGTCCATTCCCGCAGCGGGCATCTACCAACTCGACGCTGATACATATGTTTCGCCCGGATCGCTGAAGGCGGCGCTGCGAGGAGTTGGGGGAGCTTGTCATGGGGTCGATCTGGTCATGGACGGCACAGTGCAAAACGCCTTTGTCGCCATGCGCCCGCCGGGCCATCATGCCGAACGCGCCACACCGATGGGGTTTTGCATGTTCGGGACAGTTGCCATCGCTGCGCGGCATGCAATGGAACAGCACGGGTTGTCGCGCGTTGCGGTAGTGGATTTCGATGTCCATCATGGCAATGGCACGCAAGACCTGCTCTGGGACGAGAAACGCGCGTTTTTCGTGTCCAGTCACCAGATGCCGCTCTGGCCGGGCACGGGCCGTGCCGACGAACGCGGCGCGCATGGCAATGTCATGAACGTGCCCCTGCCACCGGGCACGGAGGGCACGACTTTCCGGCGCATCTATGAGGACACGGTGCTGCCGCAACTCGACCGTTTCGCCCCCGAACTGATCCTTGTATCCGCCGGGTTCGACGCGCATAAAGACGACCCGCTGGCAGAGCTTGACCTGACCGAGGACGATTTCGCCTGGGTCACGGGCGCATTGTGCGACATTGCCGCGCGCCATGCGAAAGGGCGGGTCGTGTCGGTATTGGAAGGGGGCTATGATCTGGAGGCGCTGGGACGGTCTATTGCAGCGCATGTTCGAGTCTTGATGGAGAAGGGCGCATGACGGATACACCCGTTGCCGAGATGAGCTTCGAAGAAGCCCTGCGCGCGCTGGAGGACATCGTCACCCGGCTGGAACGCGGCGATGTGGCGCTTGAGGACTCGATCACGCTGTACGAACGCGGCGCGGCGTTGAAAAAGCATTGCGAGGAGCGGCTGAACACCGCGCAGATGCGGGTCGAGGCGATCCGGCTGGCCGAAGATGGCACGCCCAAAGGCACGGAGCCGTTTGCGGAATGACCGATTTCGCCACCGCGCTGCACGCAGCCGCGCAGCAGATCGAGGCGCAGTTGCTCGCAGAGATATCCGCGCAGCCCGAAAGCGATGTGCGCGACGCGATGGCCTATGCTGCGCGCGGCGGCAAGAAGCTGCGCGGCTTTCTGGTGCTGGAATCGGCGCGTCTGCATGGCATCTCTTCCGAGATGGCGCTACAGGCCGCCGCCGCGATTGAAGCGATCCATGCCTACTCGCTGGTCCATGACGACTTGCCTGCCATGGATGATGACGCCCTGCGCCGGGGCCTGCCCACAGTGCATCTGCGCTGGGACGAGGCAACGGCCATTCTGGTGGGCGACGGGTTGCAGGCGCTGGCCTTTGGCCTGCTTGCGCGCAGCGATTCCGCGCCTGCGCCACAGGCGCGGCTGGAGTTGATCGCAGCGCTGGCCACGGCCGCAGGCGCGGCGGGCATGGTGCTGGGGCAGGCGCTTGATATCGCCGCTGAAAGCACGCCCGCGCCCCTGTCGCTGGAGGCCATCACCCGGCTGCAGGCGGCCAAGACCGGGGCGCTGATCGAATGGTCGGCCTGTGCGGGGCCGCGCATGGCGGGCGCGGACCCTTCCGCCCTTGCAGCCTACGCGCGCGCGCTCGGGCTTGCGTTCCAGATTGCCGATGACATTCTTGATGTCGAAGGCGATGCCAGTATCGCGGGTAAGAAACTGCACAAGGATGCCGAGGCCGGAAAGGCGACCTTCGTGTCGCATCTGGGGCTGGAGGGCGCGAAGGCGCGCGCGCGTACTCTGGTCGCAGAGGCAAAAGCCGCGCTCGACCCATATGGCCCGGAGGCGGCTTTGTTGCGAGCGACTGCCGAATTCGTTATCGCTCGCCAGAACTGACGCCGCGCGCTGCCTGAAAGGATGACGATGCTCAAGACGCCAATTCTCGACAAGGTCCGCACGCCTGCCGACATGAAGGACCTCAGCGACCGCGAGTTGCACCTTCTGGCCGATGAATTGCGCGCCGAGACGATTGCGGCGGTGTCGGAAACCGGCGGACATCTGGGCGCAGGGCTGGGGGTGGTCGAACTGACGGTGGCGATCCATGCCGTGTTCGATACGCCGCGCGACCGGCTGATCTGGGATGTCAGCCACCAATGCTATCCGCACAAGATCCTGACGGGTCGGCGCGACCGTATCCGCACCCTGCGCCAGAAGGATGGGCTGTCGGGCTTCACCAAACGATCAGAGTCGCCCTATGACCCGTTCGGCGCGGCGCATAGCTCCACCTCTATCTCGGCGGCGCTGGGCTTCACCATGGCACGCGAACTGGGCGGCGCGCCTGATCCCGCACTGGGCGACGCAATTGCCGTGATCGGGGACGGGGCGATCAGCGCGGGCATGGCCTATGAAGCGCTGAACAATGCAGGCCATCTGGGTCGGCGGATGTTCGTGATCCTTAATGACAACGAAATGTCCATCGCGCCCCCCACCGGGGCCATGTCCAGCTACCTGTCGCGGATTTATGCGGACAAGCCGATTCAGGAGATCAAGCAGGCCATGAAGGGCGCGCTCTCGCTTCTGCCCGCGCCGATCCAGGAAGGGGCGCGGCGGGCGAAGGACCTGCTCAAGCATGCGACAGTCGGCGGGACACTGTTCGAGGAGCTGGGTTTCAACTATCTGGGGCCGATCGACGGGCATGATCTGGACCAGCTTCTGTGGGTCCTGCGCACCTTGCGCGACCGCGCGGATGAACCGATGCTGATTCACGTGCTGACCAAGAAGGGCAAGGGCTACGCCCCTGCTGAAGCCGCCGCCGACCGGGGCCATGCGCGCGCGAAATTCGATGTTGTCACCGGCAAGCAGCAAAAGGCCGCATCCAACGCGCCCAGCTATACCCGGGTCTTTGCCGACAGCCTGATCGCCGAGGCGCGCCGCGATGACCGGATCGTCGCTGTCACGGCAGCCATGCCGGACGGGACAGGGCTGGACCTGTTCGCCAAACAATTTCCCCGGCGCATGTTCGATGTGGCCATCGCCGAACAGCATGGCGTCACCTTCTGCGCCGGGCTGGCGGCTGGCGGGATGAAGCCCTTCTGCGCGCTCTATTCCACCTTCCTGCAACGCGGCTATGATCAGGTCGTGCATGATGTGGCGATCCAGCGCCTGCCGGTGCGCTTTGCCATCGACCGCGCCGGACTCGTGGGCGCGGACGGGGCGACGCATGCGGGCAGCTATGACATTGCCTATCTGGCCAATCTGCCCGGCTTTGTGGTCATGGCGGCTGCGGATGAGGCCGAACTGGTGCATATGGTCGCCACCGCTGTCGCGCATGATGACGGCCCCATCGCTTTCCGTTTTCCGCGCGGCGAGGGCGAAGGCGTGGAAATGCCCGCCGAAGGCGTGCCGCTTGAAATCGGCAAGGGCCGGATGATCCGCGAGGGCAGTGGCGTGGCGATCCTGTCCTTCGGCACACGTCTGGGCGAGGTTCTGCGCGCCTGCGAGGCGCTGGCGGCAAAGGGCATTACCCCCAGCGTCGCCGATGCGCGCTTCGCCAAGCCGCTCGATCGTGACCTGATCCTGCGGCTTGCGCGCAGCCATGACGCGCTGATCACCATCGAGGAGGGTGCGATTGGCGGTTTCGGCAGCCATGTCGCGCAGCTTCTGGCCGAGGAAGGCGTGTTCGACCACGGGCTGAAATTCCGCTCGATGGTACTGCCGGATATCTTCATCGACCAGGCCAGCCCGCGTGACATGTATGACGTGGCCGCCATGAACGCGCCCCAGATCGAGGCGAAGGTGCTGGAGGTGATGAGCGTCGCGCAGATCGGCAAGCGGGCCGGGCTGGATCAGTAGCACGAGCCGATCACACGGGATCAGCCAAAACCGCATCGCGGTCTGGCCATATCTGCAAGTGCCGATAAGGCGCAGGATCCGATCACGATATGGTCTGTCGCGGTGCGCGCGTGTCCCTGTTGGCCATGTCCGCTGCCCCGGACCCAAGCCAAGCCCCGGCCCCTGATTTTACCATTGGCCATCGGCTCAGCGTCATGACAGCGGCGGGTGTGTCCCTCACCCTGCCTTGCGTCCGCTTACTGGTCCAGAAAGCTCCGCAGCTTGCGCGAGCGGGACGGATGCTTGAGCTTGCGCAGGGCCTTCGCCTCGATCTGGCGGATGCGTTCGCGGGTTACGCTGAATTGCTGACCGACTTCTTCCAGAGTGTGATCGGTGTTCATGCCGATGCCAAAACGCATCCGCAGCACGCGCTCCTCGCGGGGGGTCAGGGATGACAGCACGCGGGTTGTCGTCTCGCGCAGATTGTCCTGAATGGCCGAATCGAGCGGCAAGAGCGCGTTCTTGTCCTCAATGAAATCGCCAAGCTGGCTGTCTTCCTCGTCGCCGATGGGCGTCTCCAGCGAAATCGGCTCTTTTGCGATCTTCATTACCTTGCGGACCTTGTCCAAAGGCATCTGCAGCTTTTCGGCCAGTTCTTCCGAGGTCGGTTCGCGCCCGATTTCGTGCAGCATCTGCCGACCCGTGCGCACCAGCTTGTTGATCGTCTCGATCATATGGACCGGAATACGGATGGTGCGCGCCTGATCGGCGATGGAGCGGGTGATCGCCTGCCGTATCCACCAGGTGGCATAGGTGGAAAACTTGTAGCCGCGCCGGTATTCGAACTTGTCCACGGCCTTCATCAGGCCGATATTGCCTTCCTGAATAAGATCAAGGAATTGCAGGCCGCGGTTGGTGTATTTCTTGGCAATCGAGATGACCAGCCGCAGGTTGGCCTCGATCATTTCCTTCTTGGCCTGACGGGCTTCCTTCTCGCCCTTCTGGACCTGACCCACGAAACGGCGGAATTCCTCGATATCGACGCCGATATACTGGCCCACCTGCGCCATGTCGTTGCGCAGGTCTTCCACCTTGTCGCGCGAGCGTTCCATCAGCGCCTGCCAGCCACGCCCCGGTTTCTCGGCCATGCGGTCGCACCATGTCGGGTCCAGTTCGGACCCGCGGTAGTCGTCGATGAACTCGCGCCGGTTGATTCGCGCCTGATCGGCCAGTTTCACCATCGCGCTGTCGATCGACATGATGCGCTTGTTGATCCCGTAAAGCTGATCGACCAGCGCCTCGATGCGGTTGTTGTGCAAGTGGAGCGAATTCACCAGTTCCACGATCTCGGCACGCAGTTTCTGATACTGCGCTTCCTGCGCCTGCGAAAAACGGCCTTGTTCCAGCAAGGTCGCATTCATCCGCTGCTGCTGCATCTCCGACAGCAGGTCGAAATCGTGTGCGATCCGGTCCAGCGTTTCCAGCACGCGCGGCTTGAGCGCCGCTTCCATTGCCGCGAGCGAGAAGTTCGACTGGTCGTCCTCGTCATCTTCGTCCTCGGCCTTCTGGATCATGTTGCCATCGGCATCGTATTCGGGTTCAAGACTGCGTTCGGGCTTCGGCTCGGTGCTCGTCGCAGTCAGACCCTCTGTGACAGGGACATTGTCCTCGTCCCCTTCCATGGCATTGCCGAAGGTTGTCTCCAGATCAATAACGTCGCGCAACAGCACGTCTTCATTCAGCAATTCGTCACGCCAGATGGTGATCGCCTGAAACGTCAGCGGGCTTTCGCACAGCCCGAGAATCATCGTGTTGCGCCCGGCTTCGATGCGTTTCGCAATTGCAATCTCGCCTTCGCGCGACAGCAATTCGACCGAGCCCATCTCGCGCAGATACATCCGCACCGGATCATCCGTGCGGTCCAGCTTCTCCTCGCCCGATCCTGCCGCCAACGTGACCTCGCGCGAGCCGGCGGTTTCCACCAACTCGCCGGTCTTGGCTTCGGGTTCGTCGCCGTCCTCATCATCCTCGATGATGTTGATGCCCATTTCCGACAGCATCGACATCACGTCCTCGATCTGCTCGGACGAGACCTGGTCAGGCGGCAGGGCCTGGTTGAGTTGTTCATAGGTGATGAAGCCGCGTTCCTTGGCCTGCGCGATCATTTTCTTGATCGAGGCCTGACTTACGGCCTGTCCACCTTCGTTGTCCTGATCTTCGATGCGGGTGTCGTCCGTGTCTTTGGCGGCCATGAAAGCTCCCGAGCTGCTGGGCAGAAGAAACGAATCGGCAAGCGGAGTGCCGCGAATCATTTCCTGCTCGCCACTATCTAGGTAAGCGCGCCGTCTTTTTCCAGTTCCAACGCGCATTTTTGCACGCCAGCCTGTGCGCAGATGTCACGAATTGGTCATTTTTTGCGTTTGACCCAGACCTCTGATTCGATCAACCGCTGAAGCGCGCCCGACAAGGCGTCCCGATCCTCGCCCAGATCCGTTGAATCCGACAGGCGCGAGCGTTCCGAACGGTTGCGCCGCTCGCCCGCTTCGCGCAGCCGCCATGTCAGCCCCTCATCGGGCAGATCCTGGACATCTTCTGTTGCATCGCGCAATTCCATCGCGATGCCGCGCCGCGCGAACAGCTTGGCGAACTCATCCTCCAGACATTTCCGGGCAAGGTCAACATCATCGGCGTGGCGTACTGGCGGGGCGATGCGAACATGACCAAGCTCCAGAATGCGGGTGGCCTCCTGACGACTGGCCTCAGGCAGCGTGGATATGTCGAACGCCGTTTCGGGAAGCGTCAGCAGTGCATGGCGCAGCGTTTCATGCCCCGGTGTCCGCATCTCTGCGCGTTCCAGATCGGCTATCACTTCGCGCCGCAGGGTCGGGTGGATCAGCAATATGGCAAGGATGATGTCTTCGCGCATCGTCTCGGCGGTCCGGGTGCTGTCGCCTGCGGCCAGCATGGTCGCGCGGGTTGCAGGCAGCGCATGTGCGGGGGGCGGCGGCTCGAACCGCCGCGGCCCACCACGCCCGATGCCCTGCCGGTAGGGCGTGAACTGCTTGCGCGCCGGGCGCAGGAACTCGGCGCGCAACTGGCGCAATTCCTCGGCGTAGTGGCTGCGCAGGTTGGCATCCGTGATCTTGTCCAGCGCCTTGCGCAGACGACCATCAAGGGCCGAGCGTCGTTCGGGGCTGTCAAAGACCTGTCCTTCGGTTTCGCGCTGCCATAGCAGGCGGACCAGCGGCAGGGCACCTTCGATCAGCTTGCGCATCGCGCCTGCGCCGCCTGTGCGCAGCACATCATCGGGGTCCATCTTGTCAGGCAGCAGGCAGAATCGCAGCGACTGGCTGGCGCTGAGGAGTGGCAGCGCAAGATCGATCAGGCGGTATCCGGCGCGCAGCCCGGCCGTGTCGCCATCCAGCGCGATGACCGGCTCGGGCGAGATGCGCCAGATCATGCGCAACTGATCCTCGGTAATCGCGGTCCCAAGCGGTGCGACCGCCGCGTCGAACCCGGCACGCACCAGCGCGATCACATCCATATAGCCTTCGGCCACCAGAAGCGGCCCGCCCTTGCCCGCAGCGCTGCGCGCAGGGCCAGCGTTGTAAAGCGAGCGGCCCTTGTCGAACAGCGGGGTTTCGGGTGAATTGAGGTATTTTGCCTGCGCAGCCGGGTCCATCGCGCGGCCCCCGAAAGCAATGCAGCGCCCGCGCGCGTCGCGGATGGGAAACATGATTCGACCGCGAAAGCGGTCATAGGGGCTGCCGCCATCCTCCGGGGCGATGGCAAGACCGGCCTCGATGATCTTGTCGGGCGCGATACCTGCGCCGGTCAGATGCGCCCAGAGCGCGTGGCGTGCAGGTCCCGCAAAGCCGATCTCGAAGCGTTCCAGCGCCGAAGCGTCCAGTCCGCGCCCGCGCAGGTAGTCGCGCGCCGCCGTCGCGCCCGCCGTATTGAGTTGCATGCGGTAGAACCGTGTCGCCGCATCCATCACCTCGGCCAGTTCGCCCAGCCTGTCGGCCTTCTCTGCTGCGCGCGGGTCGCGTTCGGGCATCGGCAGGCCTGCCTCGCGCGCCAGCATCTCGACCGCGTCCATGAAGCCCATGTTCTCGGTTTCGCGCAGGAAGCTCAGCGCATCGCCCTTGGCGTGGCAGCCGAAGCAGTAGTAGAAGCCCTTGCGGTCATCGACATGGAAAGAGGCGGTCTTTTCCTGATGAAACGGGCAGGGGGCCCAGAAATCGCCCTTCGCCTGGTTGGACTTGCGCATGTCCCATGTCACCTTGCGCCCGACCACAGAGGAGATCGGGACACGGTTGCGCAACTCTTCCAGAAAACCGGGGGGCAGACTCATGCGCCAGATGATGACAGATCACGCAGCTTTGTTGAAGCGCAGAAGCATGGGCGTGCCTATATGTGAACTGAAGCGCAGGATGGGCCGTAACACCCCTGCAACTGAAGAGGTGAGATCATGTTGAAGCGACGTTCCCTGCTGGCCAGTCTCGGGCTTGGCGGTATCGGGTTGGGCGGTTTCGGCCTTCTGGGCAGAGATGCTGATGCAAGCGACAAGACATTCCCCCTGATGCTGCCTGAAGCCGAATGGCGCGCCCGGTTGACGCCAGCGCAATTCGCCGTGCTGCGCGAACATGCCACTGAACGGGCCTTCTCGAACACGCTTATGGGAGAACGCTCGCCCCTCCTGGCCGAGGACCGCGCGGGCACATATAACTGCGCGGGCTGCGGGCAGGCAGTCTACCGGTCCGAGACCAAGTTCGACAGCCGCACAGGCTGGCCGAGTTACTGGGACGCGATCGAGGGGGCCGTGGGCACACAGACCGACCGCAGTTTCTTCATGCTGCGCACCGAGGTGCATTGCGCGAATTGCGGGGGGCATCTGGGACACATCTTCGACGACGGCCCGGCACCGACCGGCAAGCGCCATTGTATCAACGGGCTGGCAATGACCTTCACGCCGGATGACACAGGCACGGTCGAGGGCCATCCGGTCAGTTCATAAGCCGTCTGCTGGACCGGATCGACGTGATCGCGCCGGTTCCGGACGCGCGGCGGGAAGGAGAGTTCATGCCAGACAAAGCGATTTCATGGATGCGGGGCCTGTTTGCTCCGACACCGCAGGCGGCCCCACCGCGCGCGCTAAGCGATGCGGAAGCGCTGGTGGCGCTTCTGGTGCGCGCCGCGCGCGCCAGCGACGACTATGACCCCCGCCAGATCGCCAAGATTGATACCGTGGTCGCCCGTCGCTTCGGGCTTGGCCCGTTCGAGTGTGCGGCGCTGCGGGGCAAGGCCGAGGCCGCCGAGGCGCGGATCGGGGACAGCGTGCATCTGACGCGCCGGATCAAGGACCTTGTCGCTTTAGAGGATCGTCCCGCCCTGCTGCGCGACCTCTGGGCCGTAATCCTTGCCGATGGCAGGCGCCACGAGGCCGAAGATGGAATGATGCGGCTGGTCTCGAACCTGCTGGGGCTGAATGACCGCGACTCGGCGCTGGCGCGACAGGCGGTCCAGCGCTTGGTTCAGCCGCAGGCGGAGTGACGCCGCGCGGACCGCGTCCGCCCACCCCGTGCCCCGTTCTGACGGTGCGATTGTCGCAGATGAAGGACCCGGCCCGACCGGTCTACAGACCTTTCGCCCGGTAGCTGGCCGCGACGCGTTCGATCGCAACGATGAAGGCGGCTGTGCGCAGGTCCTTCACATCGCTCCTGCGCTGCCATTCCTCTGAAATCGCCTGATAGGCGGTGCGCATGGTGTCATCAAGCCCCGAGCGGACAAGCTGCAATTCATCGGCTCCCTGCAAGTAGCGGCGCTTGAAATCGGGTGAGAGTTCCCAGCCAAGATCCTTGTCCGCCGACAGCCGCTCCAATTCGCTTACCAGCATCCGGGCATGCGCTTCCTCGTTACGCCGTTGCATGCGCCCGAAGCGGATATGGCTAAGGTTCTTGACCCATTCGAAATAGGACACTGTGACCCCGCCGGCATTGGCATATAGATCCGGAATGATGACCGTGCCCTTGTCGCGCAGGATGTCATCGGCACCCGCCGTGATCGGGCCATTGGCCGCCTCGATGATCAGCGGGGCCTTGATCCGCGGCGCGTTGGAGATATTGATGACCCCTTCCAGCGCCGCCGGGATCAGGATGTCGCAGGCGGTTTCCAGCACTGCCGCGCCGTCCGGGACGAAGCTGCCGCCGTCGAACCCCTTGACCCCGCCGGTCTGCACGATCCAGTCGCGCAGGGCATCGGGGTCGATGCCCGCCTCGTTGATGATCGCGCCATCGCGTTCGATCACCGCCGTGATCACCGCGTCATCTTCCTCGCGCAGGAATTTTGCAGCGTGATGGCCCACATTCCCAAGCCCCTGCACGATGATCCGCTTGCCTGCAAGACTGCCCTTCAGCCCGGTTTTCGCGACATCGTCAGGATGGCGGAAGAATTCCTGCAAGGCGTATTTCACGCCGCGCCCCGTGGCTTCGACCCGACCCTTGATCCCGCCGGAATTCAGCGGCTTGCCCGTGACGCAGGCGCGGGCATTGATATCGGTCGTGTTCATGCGCGCATACTGGTCGGCAATCCAGGCCATCTCGCGCTCGCCCGTGCCCATGTCGGGTGCGGGCACGTTCTGGGCCGGGTGGATCAGGTCGCGCTTGGCCAGTTCATAGGCGAAGCGGCGGGTGATCTGTTCCAGCTC
>SLQN01000353.1 GCA_007131465.1 Paracoccaceae bacterium | reverse complement strand
CCAGCACCAGCCCGCCGCCGATCGCCAGAAGGCCCACCTGATTGCGGGTCTGGGTCTTGAAGGCTGCAATTTCCTTGGCGCGCTTCTCTTCCGCCGTCAGTTCCTTGACCTTTTCCTTGGGCTTGGCGGCAATCGCCTTCACCTTGGGCGGCGGTGGCGGGAAGGTAATCTCGCCCGCATGCGTGACGGTCGCGCCGCGGATGACGTCATCTTCCATGTTGTGGTTGATGACCCCGTCCTTGCCCGGTGTCAGGTCGGTCAGCATGTGCCGGATATTGGTCGCATAAAGCGTCGAGGACTGCGCCGCCATACGCGACGGGAAATCCGTGTAACCTATTATGATAACACCGTTTTCCGTCACCAGACGTTCATCCGTGACGGTCAGGTCGCAGTTGCCGCCCTTTTCGGCGGCCAGATCCACGATCACCGAACCCGGCTTCATCATGGCGACCATGTCTTCGGTCCAGAGCTTCGGCGCAGGGCGTCCGGGGATCAGTGCTGTTGTGATGACGATATCGACATCCGGGGCCAGTTCGCGGAATTTCTCGAGCTGCTTTTCGCGGAATTCCGGGCTGGAGGGCGCAGCATAGCCGCCGGTTTCCGCCCCGTCCGTCGCGCTTTCCTCGAATTCCAGAAAGACGAATTCCGCGCCCATCGATTCGATCTGCTCGGACACTTCGGGGCGCACGTCGAAGGCCATCGTGATCGCGCCAAGGCTGGTCGAGGTGCCGATGGCTGCCAGACCGGCGACGCCTGCGCCCACAATCAGCACCCGCGCGGGCGGGATCTTGCCCGCCGCCGTCACCTGCCCGGTAAAGAACCGTCCGAAATTGTTGCCCGCCTCGATCACGGCGCGGTAACCCGCGATATTGGCCATGGATGACAGCGCATCCATCTTCTGCGCGCGTGAAATCCGCGGGACCATGTCCATCGCGATCACGGTCGCACCCCGTGCGTTCGCGGCCTCCAGCATTTCGGCGTTCTGGGCTGGCCAGAAGAAGGAAATCAGCGTCTGGCCCTCGCGCAGCATCGCGATCTCATCCGTCTCGGGCTCGCGCACCTTGATGACGACATCCGCCGCTTCACACAATGCGGCGGCATCCGCCACGACTGTCACCCCGGCCTTGACATACAGATCATCACTGAAACCCGCCGCAACCCCGGCCCCGGCCTGCACGAAACAATCATGCCCCAGTTTCTGAATCTGTGTTGCACTGTCGGGCGTCAGCGCGACACGCGCCTCGCCCGGTCTGGTTTCCTTCAACGCCCCGACTTTCACGCGTCGTCCCCCTTTCATCCAGATGCACCGGACCCGGCAAGCCGCCGACCGGAAAAATTGGCATGGCGACTCCTTAACGCGCGCAAGAATGTTTCACAAGCAGGCAATAAACCACACCCGCGCAGCCATCGCGGCGCAGCGGGGCCTGTGCCTAAAGCCAGCGACGCGTGCGCGCAAAGTAGGCGTCTGCCGCCGCACCGAAGGCCGCGCGCAGCCGTGCTTCCTCGCCCAAGATGAAGCGGACATGCAGCACCCATGCGAGAAGAGGCACAAGGGCCAGCCCCGAAACCGCCCCCCAGCGCAGGCTGAAGCCGACCAGAAGCAGAAGATCGGCCAGATAGATCGGGTTGCGCGACAGCCTGAAAATGCCGCCCGTGATCAACTGGCGCGGCATCTGGTGCGGGATGATGGTCGAGCGCGCCTGCACAAATCCGGCAACTGCCGCCAGGATCAGCAAGATTGCCAGCAAGATCAGCGCATTGCCCATCATCTGCCCGCCCGCCCCGACAAGAGACTGTGGCACAAGCACAGTCTCGCCCCAGACAAGGCCCAGCGCGGCCAGAAGCCAGATCGGCGGATAATCCAGATATCGCAGCATGTGCAGTCCCCAACCCCAGCGATGCGACCGCCCGAAGGGCGCAGCCTTTGTCTCGCGATACCGCGTCCGGCGCGCGAATGCACGCGCCGCAAACACCAACCGCGCTCGACTTGGTTACCAAATCTAAACCAGAATCAGGCTTGATGACTGGTGCAAGGCGTCCCTCGCGGCGCATCACACGCAGGAGCGATCATGTCGGATTTACCGCGCAAGCTGTTGCCATATGGCTGTTTTGCCAGTGCAGGTCTGATCATCGCCAGCATCCTGCTCTGGCCCGCGCTCAGCCGGGCCACCAACCCGGCCCAGCTTTGTACGAACGCTGCACAGCGCGCGGCCACGGCGCATGATGTGCCCTTCAGCGTGTTGCACGCGGTTGCCCTTGTCGAAACCGGGCGCAACCGTGGCGGGGCACTGGAAGCCTGGCCCTGGGCCATCCATGCCGATGGCACGGGGCACTGGCTCGACACCCGCGCGGCGGCGGTGACGCGCGCGCAGGCCAGCATCAATGCAGGCCGGCGCAATGTCGATCTTGGCTGTTTCCAGATCAATTATCGCTGGCACGGCCACCGCTTCGCCTCGCTCGATGACATGATCGACCCGGCGCGCAACGCCGACTATGCTGCGCGCCTGCTGGCCGGGCACAAGGCCCGGCTTGGCAGTTGGGAACGCGCAGCAGGGGCCTATCACTCTGCCACCCCGGTGCATGCCGACCGCTATATGGCCCGCTTCCGAAACCTGTATCAGGGGCAAACACAATTGGTGGCGCAACATGTCGCTGATCCCACCATCCGGACACGCCTTTTTCCGACCGAAGGAACAACCCGCATGGGCTCGCTTGTGCCGCTGGGCCCCGCCCAACAGGGCGCGCGGCTGATCGACCTCGGGCCCGCGCGCCCGTGACATTGTTCAGCCCCCAAACCCTGTTCAAGCCCACAATCCTGCTGGCGCTGGCACTGATGGCCGTGATCGTGATGATGATCCTGCCGATCCCGGCATGGCTCCTTGATCTTGGCCTCGCCACCAGTTTTGCGCTGGCTATCCTGATGTTCACAGTGACGCTGTTTCTGCAAAGGCCGCTGGATTTCTCGATATTCCCGACGGTCCTGCTGGCGTCACTGATGCTGCGCCTGTCGCTCAACGTCTCCTCCACGAAACTGATCATCGGCGAAGGCCATACCGGCACACATGCGGCAGGCGGTGTCATTCAGGGCTTTGCCAGCTTCGTCATGAGCGGGTCGATCTTCCTTGGCGTGGTAATCTTCCTTGTCCTGCTGATCGTGAATTTCATCGTCATCACCAAGGGCGCGGGGCGCATGGCCGAAGTCGGCGCGCGCTTCGCGCTGGACGGGATGCCCGGCAAGCAGTTGGCTATCGACAGCGACATGTCCGCAGGGGCCATCGACCATACCGAGGCCCGCCGCCGCCGCGAAACCGAACAGGCCGAGACGAATTTCTACGGCTCGCTCGATGGCGCGTCCAAATTCGTCAAGGGCGATGCCATCGCGGGCCTTTTGATAACACTCCTGAACATCGTGATGGGGCTGGTCAACGGCACGATGAACCACGGTATGAGCCTTGGCGCGGCCTTTGAAACCTATGCGATTCTGACAGTCGGTGACGGGCTTGTCAGCCAGATCCCCGCAGTCATCATCTCGATCGCGGCCGCACTACTTCTGGCGCGCGGCGGGGCCAATGGCGCGACCGACACGCAACTTTTCGAACAGCTTGGCCGCTACCCCTCTGCGTTGGCAACTGTGGGCCTCTTGATGGCGCTTTTCGCCTTCGTGCCGGGGCTGCCTTTCGTGCCCTTCGTCATCGGCGCGATGGTGCTTCTGGGCTTTGCCTGGCTCGCCAACAGCAAACAGGAAAAGCAGGCGCTCGCGGAACGGGAAAGCGCGACCAGGCTGCCCGAGCCGCCTTCGACCGCCATGGGCGACGTGCTCGACCTCGATGAAATCCATGTCCAGTTCGCGCCCGATCTGGTTCCGATGGTGCTGGATCAGACCCTTGGCCTGGATGGCCGCATCGCCAATATCCGCGCCCATGTCGCGCGCGAATTCGGCCTGATCCTGCCCGAGATCCGGCTGACCGACAATGTGAACCTGCCGCATGGCAGCTATGCGATCCTGATCCATGGTGTCGAACAGGCACGCGACCGGTTGCGCCCCGACAAGCTGCTGGCGCTGATGCAGGACGACACATCGCTGGCGCTGACGGGCGAGGATGTGAAGGAACCCGTCTATCAGGCCCCCGCGCGCTGGATTGACCCAGGCCAGCGCGAGGATGCAAGCCTTGGCGGGACGACGGTCGTCAGCCCGATCGAGGTTCTGGCGACGCATCTTCTCGAAGTGCTGAAGGCCAATTTCGCGCGTCTCCTGACCTTCAAGAGCCTGCACCGCATCCTTGACGAACTCACGACCCTGTCCGACGCAAGCCGCGCGAGCGCCAACAAGCGCCTGCTGTCCGAGATGATCCCCGACAAGGTTCCGGTCGATCTGCTGCTGGGCGTTCTGCGCCTGCTCTTGGAGGAACGCGTCTCGATCCGCAACCTGCCGCTGGTGCTGGAGGCGATTTCCGAAACCCGCAGCCTGCTTTCTGGCCCCGAGGCCGTGTGCGAACACGTCCGCCAGCGGCTGGGCTTTCAACTGGTCTCACCGCTCAAACGCAGTGACGGAACCCTGCCCTTGTTGCAACTCGACCCGGACTGGGAAGAAATCTTCACCAACTACCAGCTTGCAGGCGACCATGGCGCAAGCGATGTTGCCCTGCCGCCCGAAGACTTCGCCCGGCTGACCGATCGCATCGCCCAGAAACTCGCCGAACTGGCGCAAGCGGGCACGACGCCCGCGCTGGTCACATCGGCCCGCCGACGCCGGTTCCTGCGCACGGTGCTGTCGGCCAAGGGACTGGCCGCCGCTGTACTGTCCTACGAGGAAATCGGGGCCGAAGCGCGCCCTGCACTGGTGGGGACCATAGCCCCGTGACCCCGGAACTGATGCAGATGCTGACCGCGCTAATCACCGAACTGGCCGCCGTCGGTGCGCCGGGGTTCGGGGTGTTCATCCGCGTGGGTGCGATGATGGCGCTGCTGCCTGCCTTTGGCGAACAGGTCATCCCGGTGCGTGTCCGCCTTGGCACGGCTCTGGCCTTCACCGCCCTGACCGCCCCCGCGATCGGCCCCGACATGCCCCCTGCCACGCTTGCGCCCGGCCCACTGGCAGAACTCATCGTGACCGAAGCGCTGGCCGGGCTCGCGCTTGGCATCGGGCTGCGGTTTTTCACCATCGCGCTCCAGACTACCGGTACAATCGCGGCGCAGTCGACATCACTGGCGCAATTCTTCGGCGGCCAGGGCGTGGACCCGCAACCCGCGATGTCGCAGGTGCTGGTGATGGCCGGGCTGGCCCTCGCGGTCACGGCCGGGCTGCATGTCAAGCTGGTGGAACTGATCGTGCTGTCCTACAGCTTCTTTCCGCCCGGCCGTTTCCCTGATGCGGCAAGCCTCGGGCAATGGGGGCTTGCCCATTCGGCGCGCGCATTCACGCTGGCCTTCACGCTCGCCGCGCCCTTCGTGATGCTGTCGCTATTGTTCTATGTGGCGCTGGGTGCGATTAACAAGGCGATGCCGCAGCTGATGGTCGCCTTTGTGGGTGCGCCCGCCATCACCTGGGGTGGACTGGCGGCGCTGCTCTTGACCGCTCCGTTGCTGCTGCCGATCTGGCAGGACGCTTTTGACGGCTTCCTGTTCGACCCGGCGGGTCTGCCCCCATGAGCGAGGACGACCAGAGCGGCGAAAAGGAATTCGAGGCGACCGAGCGCAAACTGGAGGAACAGCGGCGCAAGGGCGAAATCCCGCGCTCGACCGATCTCAATACGGCGGCGGCATTTCTGGGACTGTTGCTGGCGGCCCTGATCGCGGGCGAACTCGCGCTAGTCCGACTGGGCATCGCCGGAATGGTCCTGCTGACCCAACCTGAAGAGATCAGCGCTTTGCTGACCACGAAGGCAACACCGCTGGTCGGCGGGCTGATCAGCGCTGTCTCGCTTGCGACACTGCCGCTGGTAATCCTCCCGCTGCTTCTGGTCTGGGCGGGGTTAGTCGCCCAGCGCGCCATCACCTTCGCGCCGGAAAAGCTGCAATTCAAGCTCTCGCGCATCAATCCGGTCCAGAATGCCAAGAACAAATATGGCCGCAACGGGCTGTTCGAATTCGCCAAGAGCAGTGTGAAACTGATCGTGATCTCGGCAGCTCTGTGGCTGTTCCTGCTGCACAACCTGCCGCGCATCCTGACCACCATGCACCTGACCCCGGCGCTTGCAAGTGCGGAATTGCTGCGTCTGGTCATCAGCTTTCTGGCACTGGTTTTCGCGGTCAAACTGGCCATCGGCGCAATCGACTTCTTCTGGCAACGCGCCGAGCATCTGCGGCGCAACCGGATGACACACAAGGAAATGCGCGATGAACACAAGCAGTCCGAAGGCGACCCCCATGCCAAGGCCGAACGCCGGAGGCGGGGGCGCGACATCGCCAGCAACCGCATGCTGGACGCTGTGGCCGAGGCGAGTGTTGTCATCACCAACCCGACGCATTACGCGGTCGCGCTGAAATGGTCACCCAGCGATCCGGGCGCGCCGGTCTGCGTGGCCAAGGGGGTCGATGAGATCGCCGCGCGCATCCGCGAACGCGCCGAAGCCTCCGGCGTTCCGATCCATGCCGACCCGCCAACGGCCCGCGCGCTGCATGCAACTGTCGAAATCGATCAGGAAATCGCACCGGCCCATTACGCCGCTGTCGCCGCCGCCATCCGGTTCGCCGAAACAATGCACGCCCGCGCTCGCAAGGGGCGCTGGACATGACCGACGCACGGCGCGACGCGCTCGAGACCCTCGCGCGGCTGATGCGGGACCATGACATGGCCCGGTTGCGACGGCTGGCGTCCGCGCGCGATGCGACTCGCGACCGGATCACACGGCTGGCAGCGCCTGTACCCTTATGCGATGACGCGGCGCTGTTTGCCGCGCGGCAGGCGCATCTGAACTGGGCCGCGGCGCAGAGGATGCGGATGAATGTTACCCTCGCGCAGCAGACTGCTGACCTGCTGGACCAGCGGCGCAAGGCCTTGCGCAGTTTCGGGCGCGTTCAGGCGCTTGTCCGGCTGAAGGCCCGCGAAAACCGCTAGCGCGTTGCAGGCGAAAGGGCAAACGCCGCCTCGAACGCACGCAGGGGCGAGAGCGCAGCGCAGGATCCGGGGTGGCGGAAGCGATATGTGGCGCGATCTAGACCCATTCTCCCTGCCGCATCAGAGCCACTGGTTCGCTGCCCGCGTGGAGCCCGTCGACATCCATCGCGTCGGACCCGATCATCCAGTCGACATGGATCAGGCTTTCATTGCCGCCACGCGCCACGATCTCCTCTTTCGACAGCACCTCGCCTTTCTCAAGGCAGGATGCATAGCACTGCCCCATGGCGATATGCGAGGCGGCGTTTTCGTCGAACAGCGTGTTGAAATACAAATGCCCGGTTTGCGATACGGGCGAGGAATGCGGCACAAGGGCGACCTCGCCCAAGCGGTCCGCACCCGCATCGGTGGCAAGCATCTGCCGCAGGATATCGTCGCCTTGCGCCGCGCGGGCTGATACGGCCCGCCCGTTCTCGAAGCGCATCTCGATCTCCTCGATCAGCGCGCCCTGATGCGACAGCGGTTTGGTGGCGCGCGCATGCCCGTCCACCTTTGCAGCATGCGGGGTGGTGAAGACTTCCTCGGTCGGAATATTCGGATTGCAGCGGACGCCGTTGCGCGCTTCGGACGCACCGCCCTGCCAGAAATGCCCTTCAGCCAGCCCGACGCGCAGATCGGTTCCGGGCGCGCGGAAGTGCAGCGCGTCGAATCGCGCCGCATTGAGCATCGCGCAGCGCTTTGCAAGCGCGGCGTTATGCGCCTTCCAGGCAGCGCCCGGATCGGGCTGGTCCAGCCGCGCGGTCACGCGGATCGCCTCGGCCAGGGCCGCAAGCGCCTGCTGGGGCGGCAGGTCGGGGAACATGCGCCGCGCCCAGTCCGGCGTCGGGCAGGAAATGATCGACCAGTTGATGTGAAAGCCCGAAATCGCCGCCAGTGCCGGGCGATAGGCCTGTGAATTTGCCCGGTTCGCGCGCCCCAGTTTCTCGCTGTCCTGTCCGGCCATCAGCATCGGGTCTTCGCCCACCAGAGCCAACCGCGCAGCACCTGCGTCAAACGCCTGCGCCATGCCGCCATAAAGCCAGCCGGGCGCGCGGTCGAAACTGGCCTGCGAACCATGCGCGAATCGCGCCAGCGTGACCTCGCGGTCACTTAGCAGCGGCGTCACCAGCCCGGCCCCTGCAAGATAGGCCGCGCGCGAGATCGCGCGCACCAAGGGCAGGGCCGAAACCGGGGCCGTCATGACAAGGTCCTGTCCCGGCTGAAGGTTCAAGCCGGTGCGCACCGCGAGTTCTGCCAGCCCCTCGATCAGGTCCAAAGGCAGGTCCATATCCGCCCCGTTGCCGACCAATGCCGGTCCTGCATCCTGTGTCATGCCGCCTCCTGCAAATCGTGATCTGAACGCAAGGCTGGGCGAGCTTGCCCGGAAGGTCAAGCGCTTGACCGCCCGATCACGCTCCGGTGCGCAGGATATCAGTCACGAGGACCGAGAAAACTGCATCGCGCCCGACT
Source organism: Paracoccaceae bacterium (assembly GCA_007131465.1). Classification (GTDB taxonomy): domain Bacteria; phylum Pseudomonadota; class Alphaproteobacteria; order Rhodobacterales; family Rhodobacteraceae; genus Roseinatronobacter. The sequence continues at coordinate 5,294 of SLQN01000353.1, read as the reverse complement.
GCCTTCTGCCCGGCCTCCAGCAGGGCGCGGCGCAACTGGTCCATGGTTGTGTTGGCGGTAAAGGCTCCGTGGAACCCGCCGCTATTGGCATGGTCGAACATCACCTGAAGCATGGCGTCGCGCAGACGCGGCAGACTGGACGCGACTTCCGCCCGATGCGGCTCTGAAATCTCGAGCGCCAGGGTGATGACGATGACCGCGGCGATCCGGTCCTCGTGCATGACCGGCACCATGAACTGATTCGGAATCTCGAACAGCCCCCGTTTCCCGGTCGGGACGCTTGCCAGCATTTCCACGCCGTCAGGAGCCTCGGGGGGCGCAGCGGCGGGCCGCAGGATCAGGCCTGCGGCCAGGCCCCCGCCAACGCCCAGCAGAACCAGTATCACCGCGATGACTTTTCCCATTGTTCCTTCGCCTCCGTTCCCCGACTGCCCGCCCGATACCTGTCAGAACGGGGCAAGAATCTCGATGATCTGTTCGCCATAGCGGGGTTGCTGCACGGTCGAGATGATGCCCCGCCCGCCATAGGAAATCCGCGCGCCCGCGATCTTGTCATAGGTGATCTCGTTCTGGCGCGAGATATCCTCGGGCCGGACATAGCCCGTCACCAGCAATTCGCGCAGTTCGTGGTTGACCCGCACTTCCTGCCGCCCTTCGATGCGCAGAACGCTGTTGGGCAGACGCTCGACCACAGTCGAGGCGATGCGCAGCGTCAACTGCTCGTTGCGCCGCACCGACCCGGAGCCGGAAAACGCGCTGGAATTGCTGGTCTCGACGCCTGCGCCAAGCGCCAGTCCGCCCGGCAACCGGCGGTCGATCGCCTGCGGAATCCCCAGCAGTTGCGGGATGCCCATGTTGCTCGATCCGGTCCGCCCGCGCGAGGTGTTGTTGGAGATTTCCGCACTGTCGTTGATCTCGATGACGACTGTCAGGATATCGCCCTGCCGCCCGGCCCGCCTGTCGCCCAGCAGCGACCGCTGGCCCGCCGACCACAGTGACGCATGATCCGCATGGCGGCGCACCTCGGTCTGTTCGGGCAAGGGAATGCGGTAAAGCGCTGCATGCTCGACAGTTTCCTCGGGCGGGCTGAAGCTTGGCGCGCGCCCGACATTGTCCAGCGGCTGGCAGGCCATCAGGATCACGGAAAGCGCCCCCCCAAGGCCGCAACGCAGCAGCGCCTGAGGACCGCCGCACGACGCTTTGGCAACTGGTAGACTGGGTGTCGTCATGTCGTTTCCCTTCGCTGGGCAGACTGGCCGCGCCATGTTCAAAATCCCGATCCCGCAAAGCCCGAAGTGCTGCCCACTTCCACCAGTCCGGCCGCCCGCACCACGGCCTGCACGGATTGCCGCGACCCGAGGTTCATGACCGTGATCGTGTCATCAAGCCCCCCACGCGCCAGCGCGCGGCCTTCAGACAGGATCATCAGCCCGCCTTCGCGGTAGACCATGCGCACCATCTCGTTTCGTTCTATGACGGCAGCGGGGCCCAGATCGGACAGCCGCACCGGGCGGCCTGGATAGATCGCGACGCGCGCTTCCAGCCCGACCACCTGCTCGGCCTGTGTGGCCGCGCCCGCGACTTGCCCGGCCTGACGCATCACATCGCCCGGGCCGATGACCTCGGTCGCGCGCACAAGCCGCGTCGCAACAAGGCTTTCGGCCTGCGCAAGAGTTGGCGCGAGCAGCACACCGACCAGAACCCAGCGCATCAGCGCACCTGTGTCGTTGCGGCCATCATCTGATCGGCGGCCGTGATCACCTTGGCGTTGAGTTCATAGCCGCGCTGCGCCTTGATAAGCTCGGTCATCTCGCGCACCGGATCGACCGAGCTTTCCTCCAGATAGCCCTGCCGGAGCGTGCCCAACCCATCGGCCCCCGGGGCTGCGATATTGGGCGCGCCCGACGCCTCTGTCTCGATGAAGAGGTTCGCGCCGATGGCCTCCAGCCCCTTTTCATTGGCAAAGCCCGACAGGGTGAACTGGCCCAGAAGCTGCGGCTGCACCTGGCCTGCGAAATAGCCGTAAACCTCGCCCTGCGCATTGATCGAGAGCGCACGCACATCATTGGGGATCACGATCCCGGGCACGACCTCGAACCCGTCCTTCGTGACGATCAGCCCGTCGCCGGTGCGCTGCAAGCCCCCGTCGCGCGTGAAGGCGGGCGTGCCATCGGGCAGGGTCACTTCCAGATAACCCTTGCCTTCGATCGCCATGTCCAGATCGCCGCCCGTGAAATTCGACGCGCCCTGCTGCAACTGCATGCTGACTGCCGCCGGGCGCACGCCCAGCCCAACCTGCACGCCCGTCGGCAGAACCGTGCCATCCGAGGCCGAGATCGAGCCCGCACGCGCGAATTGCTGGTAATGCAGATCGGCGAAATCGGCGCGGCGCGCGTTGTAGCCCGTGGTGCTCATGTTTGCGAGGTTGTTGGCGATGGTATCGACGCGCATCTGCTGCGCACTCATGCCGGTTGCGGCAATTTGCAGGGATTTCATTGCATTCTCCTTTCGGGTCAGCGCCCAAGCGTCTGGACGACGGACCGGATGCGTTCATCTTCGCTTTCCAAGAGTTTCTGGCCGCGTTCATAGGCGCGCTGCACTTCAATCATGCGGGTCATCTCCAGGATCGGATCGACATTCGAGCTTTCCAGAAACCCTTGCAGGATGGCCGGGGCCTCGACCGGCTCGATCGCGCCATCGACAATGAACAGCGTGCCTTCGGCCCGGCGCATGGTGACAGGGTCTTCCGGGCGGACCAGCCCGATCTGGGCAATCGGCTCACCATCGGCAGAGACCGTGCCGTCGCGCGCGATGGTGACGCGGGCCGCATCGGGGGGCACGAAGACAGCAGCCCCCCCGGCATCCATCAACCTGTGGCCGTCCATGGTGACCAACTCGCCCGCCTGATTGGGGGTGAACATGCCCGCACGCGTCAGCCGTGGCCCCTGCGCGGTGTCAAGCTGGAAGAACCCCGCGCCTTCGACCGCCAGATCGAACGCGCCATTTGTCTGTTCCAGCGCGCCCTGCCGCAGATAGGTCTGGCGCGTGTTGCCCAGTGCCATCGACAGGGACGGCTCGGTCCGGCCCGCGCCGATGACAAATTCGGAAAACACCATCCCTTCGCGCCGGAAACCGGTGGTGCTGGAATTGGCGATGTTGTTGGCAACGACCTGCATTTCGCGGCGCAAGCCGGTCATGCGGGTCAGGGTGACATAGGCGGCATTATCCATCCTCAGCTTCCTGCAATCAGCGGCACGATCTCGGCCTGAAAAAAATCGACCAATGTGGTGGTCATGAAGCTCATCGAGACCCAGAAGACGACGATGATGGCCGCGAGTTTGGGCACGAAGGTGAGCGTCATTTCCTGGATCGAGGTCAGCGCCTGAAACAGCCCCACGGCGACCCCGGCGATCAGCGCAGCCGACAGCGTCGGCGTGGCGATCAGCGTGGCCACCCAAAGCCCCTGGCGCAGCACATCATAGAGGACGGTCTCCGACATCCCTCAGACCGGCATGCGCAGGATTTCGAGATAGGCCTCGACCACCTTGTCGCGCACGGCGACGGCCGTTTCGACGGCCAGTTCGGTGGCCGCCAGCGCCTCGACCAGCGCATGCGGGTCCGCGCCCGAGACCATGGATTGCGTGGCAATCGTCTCGGCCTGTTGCAGCGTTCCGGCAAACCCGCCCAGTGCCGCGCCAAAGGCGGCCTCGGCTCGGGGCTTCGGGTCGGAAGGACCGGGGGCTGCGGCGCTGCGCGCCTGATCGTAGTGCTGCGCGGCAAGGATGGGAGAGAGGGTCATGTTATTCCTTTCTGGAACGGGTTAGCGGCGCAGCAATTCCAACAGGCCCTGCGCCATCTGTCTGGTCTGGTCGAACACGCGCAGGTTGGCCTCATAGCTGCGGCTGGCTTCGCGCGAATCCGCGATCTCGATCATCAGATCGACGGTTGATCCGGCGTAAAACCCTGCCTCATCGGCCAGCGCATGCCCCGGATCGTAGATCTGCGGCAGATCGCGCGGGTCGAGTTGCACCGGCCCTGTGGCCACGCGGGTGACCCCCTGCGCGCGGTCGATCTCGGCCCGGAAATCGATGGTCTTGCGCCGGTAGCCCGGCGTGTCGGCATTTGCGATGTTCTCGGCGACATGGCGCAGGCGTCTGGCCTGCGCCTCCATCCCCGAGGCCGCCACGGAAAAGCTGCTGAACAGGTCTGCCATCAGTGCCCCCTATCGGCCAAGGCTTGCGCGCCAGATGGCGCGAGCCGATCCGTAGACCGCCAGCGCCATGTCATGCGCCTGCTTGTTGCGCGCGGCGCGCATCATCTCCCGCTCCAGCGACACGGTGTTGCCATTGGGCGAAACTGCAGGCGCAGTGCTGTCGGGGATGGGCGTGAAGGACCGGGCTTGCGATGCGGGCTGGATATGGCCGGGCCGGGTGGCGGCGAGCCCACGATCCAGCGTGGCCGCGAAGGGCTCGACGTCCCGGGCGCGGTAACCCGGTGTATCGGCATGGGCGATGTTCTCCGCGATGACGCCTTGCCGCGCGGCGGCGTGGCGCGCCATGCCCTGCGCTAGGCGCATGATCTGCGGTGTATCAAACATGAGGGCTTCTCCCGTCAATTCATACACCAGTCTTTAAGACCGATTCGCTTAAGGATCGGTAACCACGCCTGAAATCAGTCGTCGCAAGAAGAGGGGGTTGCATGGAACTGTTGGATGATTTGCGCGCGCAGGTGGTTCTCTTGCGCCCGGTCCGGGTGTTCGGGCGCATCCGCCGGATCGACGGGCAGCTTGTCGCGGTCGGCGGGCTGACGGAGGAGGCGCGGATCGGCGACTGGCTGGCGTTTGAAACCCGGTCGGGCACGAAGATCGGCGCGGAAATCGTGCGTCTGACCCCGCAAGAGGCGTTGGCCCTGCCGGATGGCCCGCGCGAGGGGCTGGCCATCGGGGACCGGGCCGAGTATCTGCCCGCCAGCGGCCTTGCCCCCGATGACAGTTGGGTCGGTCGTGTGATAGACCCTTATGGCCGCCCGCTGGATGGCCGCCCGCTGATGCCCGGCCCGCGTCTGCGCCCGCTTGGCTCCTCCCCGCCCGAACCGGCGCGGCGCGGGCGGCTGGGCGCGCGGCTGGACACCGGGATGGCGGTGTTCAATACCTTCCTGCCGATCGTCGAAGGCCAGCGCATAGGGCTGTTTGCCGGGTCAGGTGTCGGCAAGACAATGCTGCTGGGCACTCTGGCGCGGCATATGCAGGCCGATATCGTGGTCATCGCGCTGATCGGCGAGCGTGGGCGCGAATT
>SLQN01000161.1 GCA_007131465.1 Paracoccaceae bacterium | reverse complement strand
AGCCCTGACTTCAAAAAGCAGGCCGCTCGCTATTCTCTTGTTGGTGCCTCAGGTTGCTTCGGTTCGTAGTGATCCGAGGCAAGTTCTGACAACTGGTGAGCGATGTCCCCCCCACTGCTTTGATTCGTAGTGAGTCGAAACAGTAGACTGGCGGGCGCTGCCCAGCCTACGCGGTTAGATAAATATAGCTATCCCGCATAGACCAACTCGAAAACCTTACGTTCGGCACACAGGGTTGAAACAACCGAACCCTGCGGGTAGTGCACCTTGTTCAGGGGTGGTGATGCAGTTCTCGATCCATTGCCCGTAAACCGATGGTGTAGCGAAATACTAATCCAGGGGTTTACCTAGGGCTTGAATTCCTGATTTACTCTTTGAGTATACGTATATTTTCGGAAATGACAAGTGATTGAAAAGATGGGGCTACGCAAGGAACATAAATTTGGGGTCAAATTTATTGACATTATGAAGGAGGGCAGTGGGGAACTTGCCGAACACATTCGCGTAACCTCTGACGAGCAAGCCTTCGATGCCTTAAAGCCCAGGGCCAGTCTTGCAGGATGACGGAGTTGAGGCTAGACCCCGTACGTCCAGTAGCCAACCACAACAGCGATCGCCCCCCATCCCGAATAATCCGCAGCCAGGATTCCCCCGGCACACTTGTTGGCACTTCAATCGGTGTAAAGATAATGCCGTTAGAACCCAGGACGATCGTCCCAATCACCTTGGCACGGGGCATGTGAAAATCAGAGGTCACCACATACAGATGGCGAATCTCTTGCCGTCTAAATTCCCTCACCAGGGATGTAAAATTCGTTACCGTATCCTTGGCTTGGTAGTCCAGATGTACGCGATCATCCGCCACACCTGCCGAGCGAAAAATGTCATGGGACACCTTGGGTGCTTCACCCGTAGACACCCAAACCTGTAAATCTGGGTTTTGCTGGGCCAAATGCGCGCCAATTTTTTCTCGGGGAACACCTCCCCCTAGCACCAGAACCGCCTCTGGTTGAGGAGCCTGCTGCCTGGCAATGTGCAGCTGCAAGGGAATCGTACTCAACCCAGCCAGTAGAACACTAATGCCTCCGATTGTTCCAACTTGCCAAAGCCGCTTCAGCTTCATAAAATAACTTGCGATCGCTTTGCTACACACATTAAAACTAGTGCGCCCTCTGCTGAATCTGGATTAGCACCACTGAGGCGCTGGGCGAGTCGAATTTTCCACTCTGCTTGTCCACGTTTCCCGAGTAGGGCTTCTCGACCAACTGTACGGTTGTGGGGATGTAGGCTAACTGTAAAACCCAGGGGAGTCAAAACCCGCTGAAATAGCTCCGGCGTTACGCCATCTCCTGGTCTGTGATGGGCTTCCGTTGCCGTACTCCAAAATTGCTCCTCAGCAGTGGAATGTCCGCCCCGTTTTAACATGCGGTAAAGCGGTAAGCGAATCTTCCAGATCAGATTGGCGATCGGGTTGTCTCCCCACATTGTACTCTGGGGATCATGATCGATCACCAACAGTCCACCCGGACGAACTAGCCGTGCCCCTTCGCGTAACGCCGCTTCCATATCATCACAGTGATGCAGGGTTGCATTCAATGTCACAACATCGGCAAAGCCATCGACAAAGGGTAACTGTTGAGCATCCGCTAAAACAGCCATATAACCTAACTCCTGGGCGATCTGCAATCCACCCTGGGATACATCCACCCCGATCAGAGCACAGGGAGTCCCACAGCGATCGCGTAAGGCTCGATAGACATTACCTGGGCCGCATCCAAGGTCTACAACAACTTTGTCTTGCCAACTGTCAATTACCGCTTGCCATCGATCCTGGAAGGCTTCATCTTGATGACAGGCGGACAGGTAATTACGGCTCCACTCTGGATGACCGAAGTAGTAATGGTTGGCTTGTAAAAATTGAGTTTTTCGCAAGTTTTCGAACGTGAGCATTGTGCCATTCCAATGACTGAACGGCATAAATTTAGGCGAAATATATTGAAACAAAAAATCTGTCATCGAAGCCAACATCAGAGATTTTCCTAATTGCTGGATTGATAGTGGGTCATCCACCTTTTCTAAGGCTTATAACCACTCACCCTTTAAGACTATAGCAATAATTTCTAAAGTTGAAATACTTACTTTTTATAAAATTGTGGTTTTCGAATAAAGTTCTTGAGTGATCTAGGAATACGATTCCGCAAAAATGTATCTGCATGCAGAACTAAATCATTTAAATGTTTGTCGGGTCGCCCACGGAAGGAGGTGACGTGAGAGTAATGTTGTGCGTCTGGAGGTGTAGAAGAAAAATAGTAGTTATTAATGCAACAACGTTGTCCCCGATACTGAATTGGACTCACCGAATGCCAGGAAGTCTGGTTTGTGATCATAATAACCAAACGGTTAAACTGACTATGAATGGTTCGACAGGGTTGACGCAGACCCTGATCCCAAAGCTCCAGATTTCCGCCATACTCTTCTTGCCAGTTAGGTGTCACATAATACAATAAATTTAATGCCCGGTACAGCGTCCGATCTTTGTTATGGGAGTTGTCGAGATGGGGGTTCAGATAACAACCTTCGTCCATGAGACTGATTCCACCTGCATACAGGTATTCATCGGGTAACAGTGTCTGTAGTCCTGTAATTTCTGAAACGATCGCAACAACTTTGGGATCTTGAAATGCATAGATGATTTCTTCCAGGATGGGATTAACCTGGTTCATTTGCATCGTGACGTGTTTATATTCCCGCAAATCCTTCAGGAGCAACATCTCTGCTTTTGCGGGAAATGCTGCATAGATTGCCCTGGCATCGGATTCACTCAAAAGATTGTCTACATAACAGCAATTGATCCGATCGGGGACGTGAAATGCTTGGCTTAATTGATCTTTAACCGTGAGTAATCTTTGATAAATTAGCTCAGCATACTGGTGTTTATTCTTTGGTAAGGCTTGAGAATTCGCCATAGGCTCCTTGAGGTCTCCGCAACGATCGATTGCTGTATCTATTTCCGGTATTCCACTAACGGTTGATCGATCCGCACATTTTTCGTTTTTTCCTGCTTCTGTTCTGCCTCGATTAGCCGAATCGCCAAAAGCAGCTCTGCCAGCATTCGCTGAAAGGCATAGTACCAGCCAATCCAACCATCGAGAATGCCTGCCTTCAAAATCAAACAATAGAACACGATTGCAAATGGAGCCAGAATTTTCTGCCGACGGATGCGATCGCCCCAGCTCAGTGCTTCAGGAGGCGTTTCCAACAGCTTCTTCACCTCAATCACCATATAGCGATCCTGGGCCCAGAGCCACCGGCTGAGGGGTTTGCGATCGTCGTGGTAAATCGGGTGTGTCAGGGTGCTGGATTTGCCATCTATCTGGAGCAACTGGGTGTGACCATCATCAATATAGATAGCTTTATCTTTACGGAAAAGGGCTTGCCGTGGCGGTAAGATTGTTCCCCTCAAGGGCTGGCCAAATACACAGTACTTGAACGGAATGAAGTACCCATCAATTGATGAGTTTATGGGCAATGTAGCGAGTTCCGCAGTCAACTCATCGGAAAGCACATAATCGGCATCCAGCGATAGCACCCACTCCGATTCAACGTGCTGCAAGCCGTAGTTCCATTGGGTTGCATGGGTATCAAACTGACGCTTGAGCAATTTGACTTGCGGATAGGCAGTAGCAATCTCCGGGGTTTCATCCGTGCTGAAGCTGTCGATCACCACAATCTGCTT
>SLQN01000574.1 GCA_007131465.1 Paracoccaceae bacterium | reverse complement strand
CTGAAAAGCCATGAAATCCGCATGGCCTCCAGCGCGTTTGGCGAAATGGCCGAGGATATCAAGCCCATCGTCGCCTCGGGCGCATCGGATTCGGCGGCGCTGGATTCGGTGTTCGAGGTGCTGGTGCGCGCCGGGCGCAACGCGCCGATGGCGAAAACCATGCTGGTCCCCGAAGCCTGGTCCAAGCAGGCGGTCGAAATGCCGCAGGCCTGGCGCGACATGTATTCCTACTGCAATTCGGTGATGGAGCCGTGGGATGGTCCGGCTGCGCTTGCCATGACCGATGGCCGCTGGGTCTGCGCCGGGCTGGATCGCAACGGGTTGCGCCCCATGCGCTATGTCGTGACCGGTGACGGGCTTCTGATCGCCGGGTCCGAGGCGGGCATGGTGGTCGTGGACGAACTTGCCGTGCGCGAAAAGGGCGCGCTGGGGCCGGGGCAATTGATCGCCGTCGATATGGCCGAAGGGAAGCTTTATCACGACACCGAGATCAAGGACAAACTGGCGAAATCCCAGCCCTTTGGCGACTGGAACGACAAGATCGTCGATCTGAACGCGAAACTGCGCGATATCCCCGAGGAACGCGGCATGGAACCGGCCGATCTGCGCCGCCGTCAGGTCGCAGCCGGTTTCACTGTCGAGGAGATCGAAGCGGTCCTTGCGCCGATGGCAGAGGACGGCAAGGAAATGGTCGCCTCGATGGGTGATGACACGCCCGCGGCGGTGCTGTCGAAAATCTATCGCCCGCTGTCGCATTTCTTCCGCCAGAATTTCAGCCAGGTCACCAACCCCGCGATCGATTCCCTGCGCGAATTCCGGGTGATGAGCCTGAACACCCGGTTCGGCAACCTCAAGAACGTGCTGGATGAAGACAGCAGCCAGACCGAGATTCTGGTGCTGGAAAGCCCGTTCGTCGCCAATGGCGAATTTGACGAGATGGTGCGCGAATTCGGCGATCAGGTGGCGTTCATCGACTGCACATTCCCTGTCGGCGCGGGCGAGGATGCGTTGCGCGACGGGCTGGAACGCATCCGCGCCGAAGCCGAGGACGCGGTCCGGTCCGGTGCGGGCCATCTGGTGCTGACGGACGAACATCAGGGCGCCGATAAGGTGGCGATGCCGATGATCCTTGCCACCAGTGCCGTGCATAGCTGGCTGACGCGCAAGGGGCTGCGGACCTTCTGTTCGCTCAACCTGCGGTCTGCCGAATGTATCGACCCGCATTATTTCGCGGTGCTGATCGGCTGCGGGGCGACCACCGTCAACGCTTATCTCGCGCAGGAAACCATTGCCGACCGCGTTGACCGCGGCCTGATCGAGGGCAGCCTGATCGACGCGATGCGCCGCTACCGCGACGCGATCAATCTGGGCTTGCTGAAGATCATGTCGAAGATGGGCATTTCGGTGCTGTCCTCCTATCGCGGCGGCCTGAACTTCGAGGCTGTAGGGCTGAGCCGCGCACTGGTGGCGGAATATTTCCCCGGCATGCAAAGCCGCATTTCGGGAATCGGGCTGCATGGCATCCAGATGAAGCTGGAAGAAGTGCATGAAAAGGGCTGGCGTCTGGGGCAGGATGTGTTGCCCATCGGCGGGTTCTACAAGGCGCGCCGGTCAGGCGAGAGACACGCCTGGGAAGCGACCAGCATGCATCTTCTGCAACAAGCCTGCGCCACGTCCAGCTATGGGATGTGGAAGCAGTATTCAGCCGCGATGCAGGCCAATCCGCCGATCCATCTGCGCGACCTTCTGGACATCAAACCGCTGGGCAAGCCCATCCCGATCGAGGAAGTGGAATCGATCACCGCCATCCGCAAGCGGTTCGTGACGCCGGGCATGAGCTTGGGCGCATTGTCGCCCGAGGCGCATATGACGCTCAACATCGCCATGAACCGGATCGGGGCCAAGTCGGATTCGGGCGAGGGCGGCGAAGACCCGGCCCATGCCCATCCGCTGCCCAATGGCGACAACCCCTGCGCCAAGATCAAGCAGGTGGCCTCGGGGCGGTTCGGGGTGACGGCGGAATATCTGAATGCCTGCGAGGAACTGGAAATCAAGGTCGCGCAAGGGGCCAAGCCCGGCGAGGGCGGCCAGCTTCCGGGCATGAAGGTCACGAAACTGATCGCACGGTTGCGCCACTCGACGCCGGGTGTCACGCTGATTTCACCCCCGCCGCACCATGATATCTACAGTATCGAGGATCTGGCGCAGCTGATCTATGACCTCAAGCAGATCAACCCGCGCGTGAAGGTCACCGTGAAGCTGGTGGCGCAATCGGGCGTGGGCACGATTGCGGCAGGTGTGGCCAAGGCCAAGGCCGATATCATCCTGATCTCGGGCCATAATGGCGGCACGGGCGCAAGCCCCGGCACATCGATCAAATATGCCGGGCTGCCGTGGGAAATGGGCCTGTCCGAGGCGCATCAGGTGCTGGCGATGAACAAGCTGCGCGAGCGTGTGACGCTGCGCACAGACGGGGGCCTTCGCACCGGGCGCGACATTGTCATGGCCGCGATGATGGGGGCCGAGGAATATGGCATCGGTACAGCCGCGCTGATCGCGATGGGCTGCATCATGGTGCGGCAATGCCAGTCCAACACCTGCCCGGTCGGCGTCTGCACGCAGGACGAATCCCTGCGCGCGAAATTCACCGGAAATGCCGACAAGGTGGTCAACCTGATCACCTTCTACGCGCAGGAAGTGCGCGAAACGCTTGCCTCCATCGGCGCACGGTCGCTGGACGAGGTGATCGGGCGGGCCGACCTTCTGGCGCAGGTCAGCCGGGGCGCGGCGCATCTGGATGATCTGGACCTCAACCCGCTGCTGCTGACAGTCGATGGGGCCGAGAATATCCGCTATGACCGCAACAAGCCGCGCAATGCCGTGCCCGACACGCTGGACGCGGAAATCATCCGCGATGCGGCGCGGTTCTTCGAGGATGGCGAGAAGATGCAATTGTCCTATGCGGTGGAGAATACGCACCGCACTGTCGGCACGCGCGCATCGAGCCATATCGTCAAGCGGTTCGGCATGCGCAACAAGCTGCAACCCGACCATCTGACCGTGAAACTGGCGGGCAGCGCGGGGCAGTCACTGGGCGCTTTCGCAGCGCCGGGGCTGAAGATCGAGGTCTATGGCGACGCCAATGACTATGTCGGCAAGGGCCTGTCGGGCGGTATGATCGTCGTGCGCCCGCGCATGTCCTCGCCGCTGGTCGCGCATGAGAACACGATTATCGGCAACACGGTCCTTTATGGCGCGACCGATGGCTACCTGTTTGCGGCCGGGCGCGCGGGCGAACGCTTTGCCGTGCGCAATTCCGGCGCGAAAGTCGTGATCGAGGGCTGCGGGTCGAATGGCTGCGAATACATGACCGGGGGTGTCGCTGTCATCCTTGGCAGCATCGGGGCCAATTTCGGGGCAGGCATGACCGGGGGGATGGCCTATCTCTACGATCCCGAAGGGCTGGCGGACCCGCTGATCAACCGGGAATCCCTGGTCACATGCCCCGTCACGGTGGATCATTGGGAAGCCGAACTGAAGGGCCTGATCGAACGCCACGCCGCCGAGACAGAGTCGCAGCGCGCGCGCGAGATCCTGCGCAACTGGGACCGCGAGAAGGCGCATTTCCTGCAGGTCTGCCCACGGGAAATGCTGGTGCATCTGCCCCAGCCGATCAGTTTCGAGCCCGAGGCCATGCCCGCCGAATAACCGCCTGACGGCGTGACGCGGCGTGCCTTGCG
>SLQN01000326.1 GCA_007131465.1 Paracoccaceae bacterium | reverse complement strand
GCCCAAAGCGGGCATCAGCGCGCGCAGGTGCTGTATTTTCTGGCCGAGAACCTTGTGGCGCGCGCGGCATCGCTGCGCGCGTTCGCCCCGGAATCCGAGATCGAGACAGCTATCGCACGCGCCTTCCATTATGCCGCTTGGGCCGACAAGTTCGACGCGGCGGTGCATGACACCCAGTCCGGGCATGTGACGCTTGCGATGAAGGATCCTTTCGGCGTGATGGGGCTGATCTGTGCCGAGGAGGCCCCGCTGGCGGGTTTCCTGTCACTGGTGCTGCCCGCCATTGCAATGGGCAACCGGGTGGTGGCTGTCGCGTCGCAATCCGCGCCGCTGGCGGCGTTGGAATTGGCGCAGGTGCTGGCCTGTTCGGACATTCCGGCGGGGGTGGTCAATATCCTGTCAGGGCCGAAATCCGATCTGGGCCAGACGCTGGCCGCGCATGACGATGTTGCCGCGCTCTGGTCTGCCGCGCCTGAACTGACGGCGATGCTGGAGCGTGAAAGTGCAGGCAATCTCAAGCCTGTATGGCAGGTTCCTGATGCTTTGGATCAAGGGCGCGCGTTCCTGACAGCGGCAACCCGGATCAAGACGATCTGGGTCCCTTACGGCGCATGATCCCGGCCGCCGGTCCATATGAAGGAAGACAAGAATGCGCGCAGCCGTTCTGACGGAGTATCGCAAGGATCTGACCATCACGACAGTCGCAGACCCTGTCTGCGAATCCGACGGCGTTGTCCTGCGCACGCTGGCCTGCGGGATCTGCCGGTCGGACTGGCATGGCTGGGTGGGCGAACATCCGCGGGTGAAGCCCGGTCAGATTCCGGGCCACGAATACTGTGGCGAGGTTGTTGCCGCAGGGCCGCGCTCTGGCTGGGCCGTGGGCGATCGGGTCATTGCGCCCTTCATCCTTGCCTGCGGCACATGCCCGGCCTGCCGCGCCGGGGTGTCCAACACCTGCCCCGACCAGCGCCTGCCGGGCTTTACCGAACCCGGTGCCTTTGCCGAATATGTCAGCGTGCCCCATGCCCATAACCTCGCGCGGCTGCCCGAGGCGATGTCGCCGGTGCTGGCGGCGGGGCTTGGCTGCCGGGTGACAACGGCCTTTCATGCGCTGACCGACCGCGCCGCGCTGTGCCCCGGCGAATGGCTGGCGGTGCATGGCACAGGCGGGATCGGGCTGGCCACGCTGATCCTTGGGCGCGCGCTGGGGGCGCGGGTTGTGGTGGTCGATATCGTGCCCGAGAAACTGGCGCATGCCCGCGCGCTGGGTGCCGAGGCCGCGCTGGACGCGCGCGAGGGCGATGTGGCGCAGGCTATCCGGGATCTGACAGGCGGCGGCGCGCATGTCTCGGTCGAGGCGCTGGGGATCGCGCAGACTACCAATGCCTCGCTGCAGTGCCTGCGCCCGCTGGGGCGGCATGTGCAGGTGGGCATGCCTGTGGGCCATACGGCACGCATGGAAATCGACATGAGCGCGATTTACCTCAGGAACCTTGCTGCCTACGGCACGCGCGGCATGCCCGCGCATAAATACCCTGCGCTTTTGGGGATGATCGCGGGCGGGTTGGTGGATTTCACCCCGATGATCGCGCGCGAGGTTGCGTTGTCGCAGGCCGGGGCCGAATTGGCGGCCTTTGACGGGCCGATGCCGCCCGGTGTGGCTGTGATCACGGAATTCGCGGCATGATGCTTTCTCTTTGCGCCGCGTACCCTTTCGGGCTAAAGGCCGCACCAAACCCAAAGCGACGGAGCCACGCGCCATGAAAGCTGCTGTCATCACGTTTCCGGGGTCCAATTGCGACCGCGACCTTGCAACGGCCTTCGAGGGGGCAGGGGCAAGGGTTGAACGCGTCTGGCACAAGGACAGCGCACTGCCCGAAGGGACAGATATCGTGGCCATTCCCGGCGGGTTTTCCTTCGGCGACTATCTGCGCTGCGGCGCGATTGCGGCGCGCGCGCCCATCGCCCGCGCGGTGGTGGAATTCGCAGGCAGGGGCGGGTATGTGCTGGGCATCTGCAACGGGTTTCAGGTGCTTCTGGAAATGGGCTTGCTGCCGGGCGCGCTGCTGCGCAATGCCAATCTGCGCTATATCTGCAAGCCCGTTGGCCTGCGCGTGGAAAGCTCGGACAGCGCCTTCACCAGCGGGTATCACACGGGCGACACGATCACGGTTCCGATTGCGCATCACGACGGGAATTATGTCGCGGATGATCAGACGCTCGCGTCCTTGCGCGACGCGGGACGCATTGCCTTTCGCTATGTCGAGAATCCCAATGGTTCGGTCGGGGATATCGCGGGTATATTGTCGGAGAACAGGCGTGTCCTGGGCATGATGCCGCACCCCGAAAGGGCCTTCGCGCCGTATCATGGCAGCACGGACGGGCGGCGCATGTTCGATGCGCTGACGGGCGCTTTTGCGCCCGCGTGAGGCCGGCCAGCCCGTTGCACGCTTGAGCGTGCCCGTCAAAGCGCCTATCCTGCCTCCCATGGCCGCATCACCTGATCTTGACAACCGCCGCGTCAGCATTTTGGGCATCCCGCTCTGGGGGCGGGTGGTCGTTGGTCTCCTTGTCGTCACCGGTGTGGTGATCGCCTGGTTTCTCAATGCCTTCCTGTCGAACAGTTTCATCGAATCGACCCGCAACCGTGCGGAGTTGCGGCTGGTGCTGTATTCGGGGAACATACAGTCGGAATTGCAGCGCAATTCGGTGGTGCCGCTTCTGCTGTCGCGTGACCCGGACCTGATTTCCGCGCTACGCGACGGGTCGTTCGCCACCACGTCGCAGCGGCTGATGGACCTGCAATCCGAAATCGGCGCCGCGACGATAGAATTGCTGGACTATTCGGGCCGGGTCGTGGCTGCGACGGATCGCAACCAGCTTGGCAAGAACCGCGCCAATGAAGCGCCTTTCGTCGAGGCCCGCCGCGCCAGCGACACGTCTTTTCTGGTGCAGGAGCTTGAAAGCGGGGGGTTCGGGTTTTCCTTCGCGCGCTCGGTGCGTCAGGGCAGCGACCTTCTTGGCGTGGTGATCGTAGGTGCAGATCTGTCCAAGTTTGAACGCAGCTGGGCGGGGTTTGCCGATGCGGTCGCACTTATGGATTCCAGCGGGCGCATCATTCTGGCGACTGAGCCGCGCTGGCGTGGCCGTGGGCTGGACGAGGCCCTGGCGCTGCGCGATGCGCCCTCGGCCATTGCGCGGGCGCTGCGCGCGACCGCCGACTGGACGCAACCTGCGCCTGATGCCTTCGTACGTGGCGAAGCGGTGCTGCGGTCCGAAGTGCGTGTGCCGTTTCGTGGCTGGCGTCTGGTCAGCTTTACGCGCTACGACTCTGTGCGTGAAAGCGTGAACGCCGTGTTGGCGCTTGTGCTGACGGGGTTTGCGTTGGTGCTGGCCTTCATCTTTTACATCCTCAGCCGCAGGGCCTGGTCGCAATCCGCCGTCTACCAGCAGGAATCCGAGGAGTTGCGTGCGCTTAATGCCCGCTTGCAGCGCGAGATCGCAGCGCGGGTCCGTGTCCAGAAGGATCTGGCCGTAGCCGAGCAGACGATTGCGCAATCTTCGAAGCTGGCGTCTCTGGGCGAGATGTCGGCCTCGGTCAGTCATGAACTGAACCAGCCGCTGGCAGCGATGAAAACCTATCTGGCCGGGGCGCGATTGTTGTTGCGTAGCCGCCGCAGCGACGAGGCGCTGGCCTCTTTCCAGCGCATTGATGATCTGATCGACCGCATGGCCACGAT
>SLQN01000180.1 GCA_007131465.1 Paracoccaceae bacterium | reverse complement strand
CCTGCTTGGCCTCGAGCACAAAACAGCCGCGCTTGTAAAGATCGATGCGGCCGGGCGTAGTGGTGCCGTCAGCGTGCTGGAAGGTTACGGAGCGCTCGAAGACATAGGCATTTTCCGCAGTTTCCGGCAGGGCGGGGTCGGGACGTGGCAGGTCCAGCAGGTCGCAGAGTTCGGCAAGAAAAAGCTGGCAGTTGGCGCGTTCACTGGCACCGGAATGTTCCCAGCGCTCGATAAAGGCATCCATGGGCGTATGCGTGTCTGCGATTTTGGCCATGCCGGACTATAGATTGTGCCTTGTTGCGGGAAAAGGCAAAAATCAGATGAATGCCGGCGCATATCTTTTTGACATTATAATGTAAGCGGTGTAATATATACATCATGAAAAGAACGCAGATACAGTTACCGGATCATTTGTACTTGGCCGATCACCATCTGGCGGAACGGCAAGAGATATCCATGGCAGAACTGGTACGGCGCGGTTTGGAGTACATATTGGCGGTCACACCACACCCCGATGTCACCACGGAATGGCAATTACCCGCAGCCCATGATCTTCAGGCGAATGATCCTTTTGAGCAGGAAGACTGGCGCGCCGCCTTACATATGCGTGATTTGCGCGTAGCAGAGCAGCAGGCACCCTATGGAGAGCCAAAGCCATGATTTCCTGCGATACAAACATTCTCTTTCCGGCATGTGATACGACTTCAATGCATCATCAGGCTGCATGTGCTTTTCTGGAAAGCTACAGGCAGGACGATCAGTTTTGTCTATGCGAGCAGGTACTGATGGAGCTGTATGTATTATTGCGTAATCCGGCAGTTTGTCGAAAGCCGCTTTCGGCATCCGCGGCTGCTTCTGTGATCAAGACCTTCCGTTCCAATCCACGCTGGCGCATTGTGGATGTGGTGCTGGACAAATCGATTCCTGACATGATTTGGCGCGAAGCCGGCCAAGATGGATTTGCGTATCGAAAGATCTTTGATGTACGTCTGGCGGCTACCTTGCTACATCATGGTGTGATGGACTTCGCTACCCGCAATACGAAGGATTTCGCCGCACTCGGGTTTGCACGCCTCTGGGATCCTCTTGTTCTGGACTCATGAGCTTATGTATAAAAATCTCTATACAAGCGGTATCTTCTGCTTAGCCTCGGCCCCGGGGTGCCCCCAGATGATGCATATTGAAACATTTGGGAATCCATTTCCTGGAGACGCACTCCTGTGCGGCCGTCTCTAGCGGCGGCAAGGGATTGCCGCCCTCCAAAACAACTGAAGTTAAAGACGAGCCGCGACCCTGGGAGGCCCGAGTAACTATGTAGCCTCGCTCGCGAGAGCGTGGATAGAGTGGTCGAGCGCGTTGGGTTGTGCCATCCACCGTCTGGCGACGGAGGCTACGGGGCGAAAAAACAATGAAATTACAGTAAGGGTACTTGGGCGGCAAAGATGATGCATATAAAATCTTGGTGTCAAATGTAGCCCGCTTTCGCCGAAAGCGCGGCTGGTGCGTGGTGGGAGCATGTGGTGTCCGTGGAGTGTCCAAGAGACTTTTCACGGGCTATCCATGCGCGTTTCACGCGCAAGCCTGCTTACGTCGAAAGCAGGCTACCGGGCATGAAATTACTGACATAAACTGATGGTTTGACGCAGAATCATTTTGAAATCAATTTAAACAGAAGGGAAAGAACCATGCGGACATACGAGTTATGGGAGAATGAACCGGCGCCGAATCGTGGGGCGGATTACGAACAGGTCAAGTCGAGAGGGTATCCGTATGATCAGGATTGGGAGTATTACTCTCATCCCATCGGCAATGGCTTCATTGGTGCCAATCTCTTTGGGCGGACTGATACTGAACGGGTGCAAATTACCGACAAGACGTTGCATGTGCAGGGGCCATATGGACGCGGGGGGTTGAGTAATTTTCTGGAGTTGTATCTGGATTTCGATCATGCGGACACGACGGATTACCGTCGGGCCCTTAATCTGAATACTGCCACGGCAACGGTAAGCTATGAATCCGGCGGTATCCGCTACAACCGTGAATATTTTGCCAGTTACCCGGATCGCGTCGTGGTTATTCGGCTCACGGCGGACAAAGCGGGTGCGCTCTCGCTCAAGGTCAGACCGCAGATCCCCTATGTGAATGCCAAGGAGCCAGGCGATCGCAGGACGGCCACAACATTGGTGGAGGGGGATCTGATCCGGCTTTTCGGTACGACCGCCTTCTTCCCCTGCAATTACGAGGCGCAGGTCAAGGTCCTGCACGAGGGTGGGAGCCTCGCTGCCGATGCGGAGACCATCACCGTCACCGATGCCGACAGCGTGACGATTATCCTCGCCACCGGGACCAACTACCGCCTCGGGCCGCATATCTTCCTCAGCGAACCGGCGAAGAAACTCGATCCCGATCTTTACCCCCACGAGGAGGTGTCGGCAATCATCGCGCAAGCGGTCGGGAAGGGTTATGAAACGGTTAAAGCCGACCATCTCGCCGACTACCGGAATCTATTTGACCGGGTCGCCGTCAATCTGAACTCGCGCCCGTCAGACCTTCCGACCTCAGCATTGCTTGCGGAATACCAGCAGGGCAAGCGCGACACGTGGCTGGAAGAGCTCATGTTCCAGTACGGACGCTATCTCCTCATCGCGAGTTCGCGCGAGAAGTCGCTTCCTGCCAATCTGCAGGGGGTCTGGAGTCAATACGAGGTGACGCCCTGGTCCGGCGGCTACTGGCACAACATCAACGTGCAGATGAATTACTGGGGCGCGATGAGCGCGAATCTGGCGGAGACGTTCGAGTCCTATATCGCCTTCTTTAACGCCTATCTGCCCAAGGCCCGTGAATATGCAACGACTCTTGTGATGAACAGTAGCCGTGTAAAGGGCAATCAAAACGCAGGACAAGCGGACGCAAGGGATTGCGTCCCTCCACAATATCCGAATATGGAGGGCGGCAATCCTTTGCCGCCGCCAGCATATTGTAAAAGCCACCACGATACTTCAAGCGATGATAACGGTTGGATCGTTGGAACCGGAGCAAATGCATATTACATACCGGCCAGTAGTGGTCATTCGGGGCCCGGCACAGGCGGATTCACCTCCAAACTGCTCATGGATTACTACCTCTTTACCGGGGATCGCACCTTTCTGGAAGATGTCGCTTATCCAGCCATGCTCTCCTTGAGCCGGTTCTATTCGAGCACGCTCGTTCCGCATGGCGATCTTCTGCTGGTCGAACCATCGGCCTCGCCGGAACAGCGCGCTACCGAGGAGCAACTGAAGGATATGCCTGGGCATATGACGGAGAGCGGTCACTATATAACGGTGGGCTGTACCTTCGACCAGGGGTTTGTCTGGGAGAATTTCAACGACACCCTGATCCTGGCACGGTTACTCGGCAAGGAAGATCCGTTTCTTAAGACGATCGAGGAGCAGATGAAGCAACTCGATCCTGTGCTGATTGGGAGCTCCGGGCAGATCAAGGAATACCGGGAAGAAGCCGCCTACAGTGATATCGGCGATCCCAAACACCGTCATATCTCCCACCTCTGCCCGCTCTATCCGGGAACGCTGATCAATGCAGCAAGTCCGGATTGGATGGCGGCGGCGAGCAAAACGCTCGATCTGCGTGGCGACAGGACTACAGGCTGGGCCATCATCCACCGCATGACGTGTCGCGCTCGACTTAAGGAGGGCGAGAAGGCACCCGGTCTCTACGCCCTCCTGCTTTCCGAGAAGACGACTCCCAACCTCTGG
>SLQN01000228.1 GCA_007131465.1 Paracoccaceae bacterium | reverse complement strand
CGGTGACAGTGACCGTCTTGCCGGTCAGTGCCTCACGATCGAGGTCGGACAAGACTTCTGCGGCCATGGCACGGTTAATGCCGGTGCCAACATTCTGGTACTCGATCTGGTTGGTGAAATCACCGAAGACGATGTCGCCGGTGACATCACGCAGTTCCGTGCCGTTGATGGCGGGGCCGGTCTGGACGCGGATGCCCATGCCGTCAGGCAGGCCATCGACATCGAATGCGAAAATACCTGAACTGCCCTCACCGGCGATGCCAGTGAATCTGACCGCCATCACCGGGAAGGCCCCGGCCATGGTTCCGTAAGCAGCAATTGCGGCATCCCTGTCCGTAGCCAGTTCATCGGCCAGTTGCACTGCGTCGGGCGCCTTTTCAATGACATAGTCGCGGATGCTTGGAAATTCCTGCGCCCCGAAGTGATCGGGATTAAACGCCTGCTGTCGCAGATCCCCCTCACCGCCGATGGTCACGACCGTCGTGTTGAATGCAATGGCGCCCAGCACCACCACCCCCGCCAGAGCCATGATGACTTTGCGCCGCGTTGCCTTGGATGCGTTAGCAGATATGGAATCGGTTGTAGCCATTGCTGACATGCCCCCCCTTGCTGTCCGACCCGAAGCACAGATCGACATGGTTCTGCGCCGGGAATTCCCGCGCCGTCCTTGATGGAAACAGCCAACCATCAAGTTGGCCTTTCCTCCCTCGTCGCCGCCCCGGACCTCCTCAGTCCCTCGGCAGGGCAAGCGCCACAGTCACAGTTACAGCCGCGACCGATTGTCTCAACACTAGATGAAATTTTTTACTTTGTCTGCAATTAAATTCACTACAAGCAAAATTTTTGTGCTAAACAGGAATTAACAGGCAGAGCGTGACGCGGTCTGCGAAGGCACGGAGGTCGCCCTGACTGCGCGAGGGTGAGCATGTCATGACAAGGGAGGACCAATGCGATCAACAGTGGCAGGGGGGGGCAGGACGTGACCGATTCGTCTGACCTCATCATCGGTGTGGATGCGGGCACTTCTGTCATCAAGGCGGTGGCCTTTGACATGGATGGGCACCAGCTGGCTGCATCTTCCGTGCGCAATTCCTATACCATGGGTGCCGAAGGGTCGGCCACGCAGTCGCTCTCTCAAACATGGGCCGATTGCGCCGCCGCCTTGCGCGGTCTGAGCAGTAAGGTCGAAGGCCTTGCAAAGCGCACCGCAGCTATTGCATTGACCGGACAGGGCGATGGGACATGGCTCGTCGGCCAGGACAACGCCCCTGTGGGCGACGCATGGCTCTGGCTGGACGCGCGGGCTGCGCCGACGGTACGCCAACTGGCATCCGGTGCGATGGAACGCGCGCGGTTCGAGGCCACCGGGACCGGACTCAATACCTGCCAGCAGGGCAGCCAGATGGCCCATATGGCCGCTACCTGCCCCGAATTGCTGGACCAGGCCGAGGTCGCGCTGCATTGCAAGGACTGGCTGTTTCTGAACCTGACCGGCATCCGGGCCACCGACCCGTCAGAGGCCAGCTTCACCTTCGGCGATTTCCGCAACAGGCGCTACAGCGATACCGTGATCGCGGCCCTGCGTCTGGAACGCCGCAGGCATCTGTTACCCGATATCATTGACGGATCGCAAGAGACGCGCCCCCTGACAGCCGAGGCCGCAGCGCAAACCGGCCTGCTTGCGGGCACGCCCGTATCGCTGGGATACGTCGATATGGTGATGACGGCGCTTGGCGCAGGGGTTCATACCGGCGACGCGGGCGCGGCCTGTTCCACAGTGGGCTCGACCGGCGTGCACATGCGGGCGGTCAGGTCCGACCATGTGCATCTGAATGCCGAAGGCACGGGCTATGTCATCTGCCTGCCGGTTCCCGACCTGGTGACACAAGTTCAGACCAACATGTCCGCAACCCTCAATATCGACTGGGCGCTGGCCTTGGCCGAAGACCTGATGGCGGAGGTCACGAAAGCACCGTCGCACGCCCAGATGGTCGAGAAGATCGACAGTTGGATGGCCCGATCAAACCCCGGTGCCCTGATTTATCATCCCTATATTTCAGAGGCGGGCGAACGCGGGCCCTTCGTCAATGCCGATGCGCGCGCCAGCCTTGTCGGGCTGAATGCCGCGCACCGGTTCCCCGATGTGATCCGCGCCGTGATCGAGGGTCTGGGGATGGCCACACGCGATTGCTACGCGGCCATGGGCGAGATGCCGCGTGAACTGCGTCTGACCGGCGGCGCGGCCCGCTCGGGTGCCTTGCGGCGCGTTCTCGCCGCCGCGCTCGACACGCCGGTTCGGGTCTCATCGCGCGAGGAAGCCGGTGCGGCGGGCTGCGCCATGATGGCGGCGGTTGCCATCGGGGCCTATGACACGATGGACGCCTGCATCGCACAATGGACAACCCCACTGCTGGAACAGCCGGAAGCACCGGATCCGGGTCTTGTGCCCGTCTATGACAAACTTTTCATCAATTACCGACAAGCGCGCGATGGTCTCGCCCCCGTCTGGGACGGGCTGGCAGCGGCGCGCGTTGCACAAGGAGCCTGAACCATGACAGACATTCAGAACGTCGACATCTTCGTGATCGGGGGCGGGATCAACGGCGCGGGGATCGCACGCGATGCCGCCGGCCGGGGACTGAGCGTCGTGCTCTGCGAGAAGGACGATCTGGCGGAAGGCACCTCGTCACGGTCGGGCAAGCTGGTGCATGGCGGTTTGCGGTATCTGGAATACTACGAATTCCGTCTGGTCCGCGAGGCATTGATCGAACGCGAAGTCCTGATGCGCAACGCCCCGCATATCATCTGGCCGATGCGCTTTGTGCTGCCGCATTCGCCGCAGGACCGGCCGGCGTGGCTGGTGCGCCTCGGGTTGTTCCTCTATGACAATCTTGGCGGGCGCAAACACCTGCCGGGAACCCGGACTCTCGATCTTCACCGCGACCCTGAAGGCGCCGCCATCAAGGATGCCTACAAAAAGGGGTTCGAATATTCCGATTGCTGGGTCGATGATGCGCGGTTGGTCATCCTGAATGCGGTGGACGCTGCCGAACGCGGCGCAAGGGTGCTGACCCGGTCGCCCTGCGTCTCGGCCCGGCGCGACGGACAGGTCTGGCGCGTCACGACGCGCAACACGATGACCGGCGAGACACAGGAATTCACGGCCAAATTGCTGGTCAACGCTGCCGGGCCCTGGGTGACCGATGTGGTCAACCGCGTGGCCGGATCGAACAGCCCGCGCAATGTGCGGCTGGTCAAGGGCAGCCATATCATCGTGCCGAAATTCTGGAAGGGAGAGAATGCCTATCTTGTCCAGAACCATGACAAGCGGGTCATCTTCATCAACCCTTACGAGCGCGACAAGGCGCTGATCGGCACGACCGACATCGCCTATGAAGGCCGGGCCGAGGACGTGACCGCCGATGACTCCGAAGTGCAATACCTGATTGATGCGGTAAACCGCTATTTCAAGGAACAACTGACCCGCGACGACGTGCTGCAAACCTTTTCGGGCGTGCGCCCCCTTTTCGACGACGGGCAAGGCAATCCGTCTGCGGTGACCCGCGATTATGTCTTCGATATCGAGGAAAAGGGCGGCGCGCCAATGCTGAACATTTTCGGCGGCAAGATCACCACCTTCCGCGAACTGGCCGAACGCGGCCTGCAGAAGATCCGCAAGTATTTCCCAGAGATGGGCGGCGACTGGACCGAGACGGCCCCCTTGCCGGGCGGAGACATGGAGCGCGCCGATTACGAGG
>SLQN01000304.1 GCA_007131465.1 Paracoccaceae bacterium | reverse complement strand
GCCCGCAATGCTCAACTCTCCGTCGGAGCCTTCCCAGCGTCCGATAATAGCATAGCTGTCGCGCCACCCGTTAATCAGCGCCTCGGTCCCGCCGGTCATGGTCATCGTGCCAGCGCTGCCGCCGAACCATTCGCCGACCTCCAGCCCGGCGACACCTTCGCGGCTGAAGGTCTCAAGCCGAGCACCACTTTCCAGCGCAAATGTGCCGGTGCTGCCTTCGCCGACCCCCACATGTGTACGGGTGTCCCAGTGGCCGCCGACATAGACGACCCCGCCATTCGAGGCAGTCAAGCTGCCCGTGCCGCCACCAGCACCAACATCATTTGTCCCGATCCCTAGCCGCGCACCACCCCCCTCACCATCGGGTTGGTTAACAGTACGGATTTCAGGGTCGGGAACGATATCGACTCCAAGATTGACAACCCCGAGAACACCCCGGTCCACTGTCACGTCGCCAGTACCGTTTTCGCCAATTCGAACCTGAACGAACGGGCTGTTGGCTTTGCCCACCACAAACAACCCATCGCGAACTGGATTAACACTATCCGAAGTAATCTCCAGGCTGCCCGAGCCACCATTGCGCCCGACATCTACCGAGGCGCCATCATTTAAACCCGCCTGTACGACCGCAAAGGAATTCTCGATCCGCGCCGTCCCACTGCCATCATTGATCCCGATGCGCAGATGCGTGAAATCATCCGCCCCCGCCGAGGTGGTCTCCATCCGGAACGCCGCCCCATCGGCCACGATCAATTCGCCCGTTCCACCCTCGCGCCCAACCGACAGGTTTGATCCGGTTCCCGCCATCAGGAAATCGGCGGCGCGCACTTCCAGCGTGCCCTGCGACCCCGCACCCCGCCCGATCCAGCCGCCCTCACCGCCGCCAGAAGTGTCGGAATTATCAGGGCCGAACGGGTCGGTCATGCGGAAAGCAGCGCCATCGAGAACCTGCATTATCCCCCGCCCGCCATCGCGCCCCAAGGTCAGGCTGGCAC
The DNA here is from genome assembly GCA_007131465.1 of Paracoccaceae bacterium. Taxonomy (GTDB): domain Bacteria; phylum Pseudomonadota; class Alphaproteobacteria; order Rhodobacterales; family Rhodobacteraceae; genus Roseinatronobacter. The sequence continues at coordinate 2,765 of SLQN01000304.1, read as the reverse complement.
CGTCTGAGAGTGATCCTGCCGAGCTCACCTCCAGCAGGCTGCCCGGGTCCCGAATGATGATCTCGCCCACGGCTGCCGGGTCAGTGGGGCCGCTACCGGCCCGGCCCGCCGACAGGAACGGCCCGATCCCGGTGGCCGATGTCAGCGTCAGTTGAGAGCCGTTCGTGATTTCCAGCCGCCCACTGGCATCAGAAAACCCATAGGAATAGCTATCGTCATGTTCGAAAAATGCGCCCGTTCTTGAAATGGTCATGGGGTCCTCCAGCACTACAGGATGTAGAAAATTGAGTCGGTCTGGGGGTGCTGATGTTGGTCAGCAGAAGGTGTTCACGAGAATGTTCGGAGAAAAAGTTGCATCAATTAACGATTCGTTCAATAGTAATGAGCCATGAGAATGCTTCGGTTCCGGATGACCAGCTGCTTCATCCACGAAGGTGATCGGCACGTAATCTGAAACGGAATATTGGACCGCCCCGAGTTTGCCGGAAGTGAAATTGTTCATATTTCAGGCGGTCATACCGACTGTGTTCAGAAGCTATGGAATGCCTCCTCCGCCTCTGTGGGCGTGGTGTATCCGATAGGGCCAAATAGCCGACGATTGTTCTGCCAATCGACCCATTTCAGAATTTCCCATTCGACTTCTCGCATCGATTTCCAATGGCCGATCTGCGCATTTGAATGATCCCCCGGATCATTCAATCCGCTGGCGCGGACCAGCTTGAACTCATGGGAATCGCCGACGGTCCCGGCTGATGGATCGATGCTGATTTCAATGAGCCGCGCGCTGTATTTGATCGACAGATATTGTGACCGGCGATCTGAGTGGTGAATCAAAACTCTGTTATCGGATGGTTTTCTCTGCCAGATTGCTTGCTCCAAGGCATCGGGAACAGACAGCGTGGTCATTGATGCCGATATGCACAAGCCGACGAAGGCAGTCCTGCCGTCAACAGAGCCTCCATACAGTTCAACTGCGCCACAGGTTGCTCTGCTCTCAGAGGCCGCTCGCGGTTGGACGGACGGCGTCATACTGCTGCGAAATACGCCCCTGCTGCGGCGACGCTGCAAGCGATGCCTATGGTGATGAGCGTAAATCTACCGTTCCACACAATAGCCAGTACATGCGGAGGCTGTGAAAGTAGCTGGGAACTCATCAGCATATTGGCAGTGTAGGGCGCGCCGCAGGTGCTGATCGCCCATCCCCATGTCAGGGAAAGCGCCAGCCATAACTTGGCGCTCTCAGGCCAGACAACATCCAGTGTGCCTACCAGAAAGGTAGCTGTGACAAGTGGATTCATGGCAATGATCCCACCTGCAAGCATGAACAGTGGAATCAGACCCGCCACAGTTGCAGCATCTCGCGCGCTCAACTGAGCGCCAAGCAGTTGGAACTGTGCAACCGCCAGTCCTGCGACAGTCCCGATGAAAATTGCACTGACGACAATGGAAAGTTCATTGACGCAGGAGGACGTCGTTTGGGTAATCGTGTTGATGCTTTCTTTCAGGTTACGGCCCCCGGTCACAAATGCGAAGCCGCCAGAGATAACGGCCAACATCAAAGCTGCAATGAAGACGCCCTCAATCATGCGGAGATCCAGAAACCAGGTCGTCGCACTTGCGCAGACCACGAGGCCCAATACTGGGGGAAGGAGAGAAACCAGATTTCCGGATTCTGCGACTTGCTGGGGGGCGCTGCGCGTTCCGGATTTCTTGCGGCGCATGCGCTCCATCCAGTATCCGAGTGTCAAATAGCAGACAGTCACTGCCAGGCCGATCGGCAGGTAGGTCATGTAGGACACGCCGCTGACACCAGTGAAGATCACGAGAATCGCAAGTGATAGCGGCGACCAGAGGCTCGTGGCGGCGAAACCCCGCATCGCTCCGGTTGCGAGCGACCGCATGGTGTCCAGTGCTTCATCCTTCAGACGATCTGACATAAGCGCCATGACCAGAAGCATGCCCCCCATCTGCAATACCAGGGACAAGCCGTGCGCACCAAAGCTCACGAACAGATAGCGCCTGCCTTCCGGTTGGGACACAACTGCACGGGCAGCTTGCAAAACGAGGGGAGAGCCCCTCGCCGTTGCGCCGACGTACTGGATCACCATGATGAATCCGAACAGGAAGCTGGCTGACTGAAGCACATCGAGAACCGAAACCTCAAGAACCAGCGTCGCGATAATCCCGAAGACAAAGGCGGCGCTCATCAAGATGATCCCGCTCAACCGGACCTGAGCGCGGTTGGTCACGACATAGACCGCAAACAACAGTGGCCACAAGCGGGTGTCGATAGTAACGGGAAAGAACTGTAGCAAAACGAAGGCGATGGCGCCAAGGAACACGGCAAAATTGACCGCCTGTGATAGCACGGATATGCTACTATGTGGGTGGACCGAGGGCTGATCGCGGTTCATTCTGCGCCTTGAGCATGTCGCGGGAACCCAGGCGCGAACAAACCCCTGGCGACACCGGACATCGTGTGAAATTCTGGCGATCCCGGATTATATCTCCGCCGCACGCCCCGCCATTAAACTTTCGAAACCAAAGACTGCGGCAATACTGCGCCGGTCTGACACGCGACAGAAAGTAGAACTTTCAACGTTTCGGAGGAAATGGGAATACCGTTCTCTGCACGGAGAACCGCCAGATGGGCCTCGTGCTCGCCTGGATATTTAACTTCTGAAAAACCCGCGGCAGGCTTAAGCGCTTTCAATCGGCGAATTTCCTCATCCATGCGTGCAGCAAAGGCGTCGTCCGGCATAAAT
>SLQN01000337.1 GCA_007131465.1 Paracoccaceae bacterium | reverse complement strand
TGACCAGTTGCTGCTCGGTGGGCTCATAGCCCAGCTTTTCGGCCTGCGGCATGGCAACTGTGGCAACCGTGGCCGCTGTGGCGACGGAACTGCCAGAGGTTGCCGAAAACAGCGTCGAGGTGGCGACATTCGCGTGCACCAGCCCGCCGGGCAGCCAGGACACCCAGCGATCCAGCGCCGCATAAGTGCGCGCGGCGATGCCGGAGCGCACCAGAACCTCGCCCAGCATGACAAAGAACGGGATCGCAATCAGGGTCGCGTTGTTCGAGGTGGACCAGACCATGTTGCCCAAGCCCCGGATCAGCGGGAAGGGCGTGAAGAAAGCGTCAATCCCGAAGCCCAACAGGAACAGCACGATGCCGACAGGGATCGACAGGCTGAGAAGGCCCAGCAGCGCAAATGTCAGGGGGGCGATCATGAATGCACCTCGGCCTCTCTCGACATGCCGATGGCGGCCTCGGCGGCTTTGTCGTCGCGCATCAGCACCAGCCAGAGCGCGCACAGAAAGGTGAGCCATGCCACAAGTGCAAACCAGACCCAGCCCGCGAACCACGGCGCTTGCACCCAGGCCAGCGGCGTTTGCAGCGCCGAATTGGACCGTGATCCCATCTGGATCGACCGTTCCAGCACCGGCCAGGCGCGCAGCGCGATCATGCTGACCGTGCCTGCCAGCGCCAGCAGTGCGACCAGATCCAGCATGGCGCGCAGCCGTCCGACAAGGCGCGAGCGCATGATGTCGATGCGCACATGGCCCAGCTCCAGAAGTGCATAGGCCATGCCCCAGCTTGTGGCGATGGCCATCGCATAGCCTGCGATGTCTTCGCCGCCCCGCAACGGCATGCCCGCACGGCGCAGCACGATATCCGCCACCACATAGCCCGCGCACAGCATCAGCGCGGCCCCGACAATCAGGGCAATCGCGCGGTTGATCCGGCGAAGGTGGTGCAGGATGGCAAGCGCCATGCGGGCCTCTCCCTCAGTTCAGCGACACGCCAAGGACAGTGCCGACCTCGTCGCTCCAGCGTTGCGCCCAGTCGCTGCCTGCGCGGGCGGCCCAGTCGGGCAGCACCTGATTGATGACCACGTCGCGGGCGCGCGCCATGTCTTCTTCGGACACGTCCACCAGCACCATATTGCGCGCCTCGCCAGACGCACAGGCGCCAGTACCAGTCAGACAGGCGATATCGTTTTCCAGCGCGCCCTGCGCACTGGCCCAGACCGGCGCTTCGAATTCGGTGGCGATGGTGGTGCTGATCAATTCCTGCAGCTCGGCGCTCAGGCTGTTCCAGCGGTCCATGTTCATCGCGGTCACGACCGAGTCCCAGCCGCCCAGCGGGATCGGCAGCAGATGCGTGGACACTTCCCACCAGCCCGCAGAGTAGCCCGACCCGCCGCCGGTCACGCCGCAATCAATCACGCCCCGCTGCAATGCGCCCGGAACCTCGCCGAAGCCGACATTGACGCTCTCCGCACCGAGCGCTTCGAGGAAGATCTGCGTCATCCGGCCGGAGCCCCGCACCTTCAGGCCGCGCAGATCGTCCAGCCCGGTGATCTCGCGGTTGCAGAACACGATCTGCGGTGGATAGGGCGCGATGGCAAGCACATGGCTGTTGAAGCGATCGGCGAAGATATCGGCAACCATGGGACGGGCGGCATCGACCATCGCGCGGGCTTCGTCCGCGGTCAGCGCCAGCATCGGCACGTCCAGCCCTTCCAGTTCGGGGGCATCGGCCACGGCATAGTCGGCCACGGTCATGGCCACGTCATAGACCCCCTGTCCCAGCAGCGGATAGATATCGCCCAGTCCCAGATTCATCTGGTTATGCGTGGTCAAGGCAACCGCCAGCGCGCCCCCCGACGCAGCGGGCAGGATCTCCGACCAGAAGGGCGCTTCATACTGGATATGCAGCGGCAGGCCCGACCACGACCCGACGACGGACAAGGTTTCCGCATTCAGGGGCGCGGCAAGCGCCGTGGTTGCAGCCACAAGGGCAAGGGTGCGTTTCATGTCAGTCTCTCCTGTTGTGATGGATGCGATGAAGGCAGGTCAAGGATGTCCAGAGCTTCAGCCTGATCGGGTATGTCCGTGATCAGCATGTGGCCGGGCTTGTGGGTGATGCAGAGGGATGGACGCGCCGCAGCGATGGCCGCCTGCGGGGTGACACCACAGGCCCAGAACACCGGCACATGACCTGGCGGGACAAGGGCAGGGTCGCCCCAATCCGGGCGGGACAAATCCGCAATGCCGATCTGCGCCGGATCACCGACATGAACCGGCGCGCCATGCGCATGCGGGAAGCGGGCCGAAATGGTGCGCACATCGTCAAGACGGGCAAGCGGGATCGCGCGCATGCTGACCACGACCGGTCCGGCAAAGGGTCCGGCCGTTCTGGCGCGGATTGCGCTGCGAAACATCGGTACAGTTGTGTCGTTTTCGATATGCCACAAGGCAATACCTGCGGCCTGCAGGGCGGCCTCGAATGTAAACGAACAGCCAAGCGCGAAGGCCACCAGATCATCACGCCACAGGCCTGAAATGTCGTTCAGGCTGTCGGCAAGCACACCGTCGCGATAGACATTATAGGCGGGCAGGTCCGTACGCAGGTCGAAATCGCCCAGAACGTCGATATGCGGCGCGCCGGTGTCAGACACACCGACCAGCGGACAGGCGCGCGGATTGCGCTGGCAGAAGCGCATGAAATCCAGCGCAAGGACGTCCGGCAGGATGACCAGATTGGCCTGGAGCCGACCTGGGCACAGCCCGGCTGTATGCCCGATATACTGCCCGGTGCGAATGACCTCGCGCACAGCTTCAGGGGCAGCATCTTTCAGCGTGGAATGGCGCAGGGACATCGCGGCCTCGTGCATGACGCTGCCACGATGTCGCACGCCCGGACATTTCGCAAATTGATAGTTATTGCCCCCGACAATAAGAAATTTTTATGCGCCCACGTATTCGATGGCGACCTCGCGCGCGATGGCGGCGGCTTGCTCTTCGATATGGCGGCACCCTTCGCCCAGATAGCTGGCCGTGAAGTTCAGCGGCGCCGGACGCCAGCCCGGATCGAATGGACGCAATTTTCCAGTCTCGACCCACTCTCGGGCCAAAGCTTCGGGCAGGGCGGAAACACCCAGATCATTTGCGACAAGCCGAAAGCAGGCGGACAGGGAGGAAGATGGAAAAATCGCGATCCCCTCGCCATAACGCTTGAGCAATTCTGCCCGCAACTCGCGGTAGGGGCGTGTATTGCGGGCATAGCTCAGAATCGGCTTGCGAAGGTAATCCGCCGCACTATCCGGCACTTGCGCGCTTGACGCAGCATACCATTGCAGGGAAAACCCCGGCAGTTCGACATTATCCACCGAAAAATCGGACACAGGACCCAGCAGGATCGCAAGATCAATTTCGCGCGCCATCAGCGCGGCACGCAGCACGACCGAGACATCGACGTTGAATTCGATTTCCAGCCGCGGATAGGTTTCGTGCAGTCGCGTGATCAGCGCAGGCAACCAGCTTTGGGCGATCGTTTCCGACACACCGAGACGCAATCGCCCTTCGACCCCGGCAGGGTCCATCACGTCGCGCTGGATGTTGCGCGCAAGCCGATCATGTGCTTCGGCATAGCTGACCAGCAACTCGCCGCGCTTGGTCAGGCGCATTCCCCCCGCGCCACGCTCGAACAGCGGCGCACCTATCGACTGTTCCAGATTGCGGATGCGGGTGGTGACCGCAGGTTGCGTCAGGTTCATGGCAGATGCCGCCTTGTTGACGCCGCCTAAC
>SLQN01000535.1 GCA_007131465.1 Paracoccaceae bacterium | reverse complement strand
GAGCTGATCACCGACCGCCCGCTGGAAGTGAACCTGCGCGAGATCAAGCAGGTCAAGCGCGCCTGGCCCGACCGGGCCATGGTGGTGTCGCTGATGGTCCCGTGTGACGAGGAGTCGTGGAAAGCGATCCTCAAGCATGTCGAGGATACCGAGGCCGACGGGGTGGAGCTGAATTTCGGCTGCCCGCATGGTATGTCCGAGCGCGGCATGGGCGCGGCGGTGGGCCAGGTTCCGGAATATATTGAAATGGTCACGCGCTGGGTGAAGCAACATTCCCGCATGCCCTGCATCGTGAAACTGACGCCCAATATCGCCGATATCCGCAAACCCGCCGAGGCCGCCAAACGCGGTGGCGCGGATGCTGTCAGCCTGATCAACACGATCAATTCGATCACATCGGTCAATCTTGATACCTTCAGCCCGGAGCCGATGATCGACGGCAAGGGCGCGCATGGTGGCTATTGCGGCCCTGCGGTCAAGCCCATCGCGCTGAACATGGTGGCCGAGATCGCGCGCCACGCCGACACGCGCGACCTGCCGATTTCCGGCATTGGCGGGGTCACGACATGGCGCGACGCGGCGGAATTCCTGACCCTTGGCGCAGGCAATGTGCAGGTCTGCACGGCAGCCATGACCTATGGGTTCGGGATCATCAAGGAACTGACAGCGGGCCTGTCGCAATACATGGATGACAAGGGCTTCGCCTCGGTCGATCAGATCGTGGGACGGGCGGTCCCGAATGTGACCGACTGGCAGTTCCTGAACCTCAATTACGTCACCAAGGCGCGAATCGATCAGGATCTGTGCATCTCCTGCGGGCGTTGCTTCGCGGCCTGCGAGGACACGTCGCATCAGGCGATTTCGATGTCGCCCGACCGCAAGTTCGAGGTCATCGATGCCGAATGCGTGGCGTGCAACCTGTGCGTCAATGTCTGCCCTGTGGCCGATTGCATCACGATGGAACAGATGCCCCATGGCGCGGTCGATCCGCGCACGGGCGAAAAGGTGGGCGATTATGCCAACTGGACCACGCATCCCAACAACCCGATGGCCAAGGCGGCCGAATGATCAGGGTGCAAGCAGGCGGGTATAAAGCGCCTCCAGAAACGGCTCTGCGCCGTCCAGCGGATCATGCCCATCACCGCGGATCATGCCAATCTGGGCCGCGAAATCGGCGTAATGCTGGGTCAGCGCCCAGATCGAGAAGATCAGGTGATAGGGGTCTATCGGTGCAATGCGCCCCGCCCGCGCCCAGTCGGTCAGAAGCTGCGCCTTGGCATCGACAAGGGGCCGTAATTCAGCGCGGATGAAGGGCTCGATTCGGGGCGCACCTTGCAGGATTTCATTGGCAAACAGCCGGCTTTCGCGCGGATAGGCGCGCGACATCTCCAGCTTGCGCCGCATGTAGGCCATGATCTCGGTCTGCGGGTCACCGCGTGGGTCCAGCATGCGCAGCGGATCAAGCCAGGTGTCCAGAAGCTGGGTCAGCAGATCGCGGTGGATCGTATCCTTGTTGTCGAAATAATACAGCAGGTTTGGCTTGGAGAGGCCCGCCTCGAGCGCGATCTGGTCCAGCGTCGCACCACGAAATCCATGCGTGGAAAACACCTCGAGTGCTGCGTCCAGAATGATCTGGCGGTTGCGCTTCTGGATACGCGACCGCGGGCGCTGGCCAGCGCTGCCGGATTTCCGGGCGAACTCGGGGCGGGGTGCGGACATGCGGGACAAGCTTCTTGACTGGATGGTCAAACTTGATAGCGTTCGCGCAGCTTGAGTGCAAGCGATGGCCGTGCGGCGCGCGCAATCAGCCCCCGCAGCCGGGCCGCATTGATCCAGAGAAGCGGCCGGGAAACGCCGCCATGACAGGGAGTTACTGATGTCAGCACCGGGTGCGAACCTGAAGATCAACGCAGAGCGCTTGTGGGACAGCCTGATGGAAATGGCGCGGATCGGACCGGGGATTGCCGGGGGCAACAACCGCCAGACAGTGACCGATGAGGACAGTGAAGCCCGTCATCTGTTCCAGACCTGGTGCGAGGCTGCAGGCGGCACGATGGGCGTGGACGAGATGGGCACGATGTTCGCCCGGTTCGAGGGCACGGACCCCGAAGCCCTGCCAGTCTATGTGGGCAGCCATCTGGATACGCAGCCCACCGGCGGGAAATACGATGGCGTCCTTGGGGTGCTGGCGGGGCTGGAGATCATCCGCACCATGCAGGATCTGGGTGTGCGCACGCGCAGGCCCATCGTGGTGACGAACTGGACCAACGAGGAAGGCACGCGTTTCGCGCCTGCGATGCTGGCCTCGGGCGTGTTTGCAGGGGTGCTGGAGCGCGACTGGGCCTATGACCGGGTTGACGCCAGGGGCCTGCGCTTTGGTGACGAGCTGGAACGTATCGGCTGGAAAGGCGACGAGCCGGTTGGCGCCCGCAAGATGCACGCGTTCTTCGAGTTGCATATCGAACAGGGGCCTATTCTGGAAGCCGAGGGCAAGCAGGTTGGCGTCGTCACGCATGGCCAGGGGCTGCGCTGGATCGAATGCACAGTGACAGGCAAGGGCCAGCATACCGGGTCCACGCCAATGTATCTGCGCCGCAATGCGGGCCGTGCGCTGGCGCGGGTGACCGAACTGGTCCACGAGATCGCGCTGCAATACCAACCCAATGCCGTAGGCGCGATCGGGCAGATCGATGTCTATCCGAATTCGCGCAACATCATCCCGGAAAAGGTTGTTTTCACTGTGGATTTCCGCAGCCATGTGCTGGAGACGCTGGAGGCGATGGTCGCCGAACTCAATGCCCGCGCGCCGGGGCTCTGTGCCGATATCGGGGTCAAGTTTTCAGCCGAACTGGTCGGGTTCTTTGACCCGCCCGCCTTCGACGAGACCCTTGTGGCGCGCGTGCGCGATGCAGCCGAACGGCTGGGCTATAGCCATATGAATATCATCTCTGGCGCGGGGCATGATGCCTGCTGGATCAACCGCATCTATCCGACGACGATGGTGATGTGTCCTTGCGTCGATGGCGTCAGCCACAACGAGGCCGAAGAGATCTTCCCGGAATGGGCCGAAGCCGGCACGAATGTGCTGATGCATGCGGTTCTGGAAACGGCAGAAGTGGTCGGGTGAACCCCGCATATCAAGAATAGCGCCTGCAAGAGGGAGTAAACCATGTCAACCATCATCAAGAACGGCACCATCGTCACCCATGACCTGACCTGGAAGGCCGATATCCGGATCGAGGGCGGCAAGATCACCGAGATCGGGCCAGGCCTTTCGGGCGACACGGAACTCGACGCGACAGGCTGCTTTGTCATGCCCGGCGGCATCGACCCGCATACCCATCTGGAAATGCCCTTCATGGGAACCTATTCCAGCGATGATTTCGAATCCGGCACGCGCGCGGCACTCTCCGGCGGCACGACAATGGTCATCGATTTCGCGCTGCCTGCGCCCGGTCAGGGGCTGCTGGACGCGCTGAAGATGTGGGACAACAAATCGGGCCGCGCGCATTGCGATTACTCTTACCACATGGCCGTCACATGGTGGTCGCAGCAGGTCTTTGACGAAATGCCCGAGGTCGTGGCGCGCGGCATCACCAGCTTCAAGCATTTCCTCGCCTACAAGGGCGCGCTGATGGTCAATGATGACGAGTTGTTTGCCAGCTTCCAGCGCCTGCGCGAATTGGGCGCGATTGCGATGGTCCATGCCGAGAACGGCGATGTGGTGGCCGAATTGTCTGCGCGCCTGCTGGCCGAAGGCAATACCGGCCCCGAGGCGCAT
>SLQN01000431.1 GCA_007131465.1 Paracoccaceae bacterium | reverse complement strand
ATACCACCACATGGCCCGAAAGCTACTGGCGTGCGTCGCATCCGGGGATACCCGATTGCGCGCCGTTGGAGGGCGACGCCTGCGCCGATATCGCCATCATCGGCGCGGGCTATGCCGGGCTGAATGCGGCGCTGGAACTGCACGCGCGTCACGGCATGAATGTGGCCGTGCTGGAGGCTGCGCAGCCGGGCTGGGGCGCGTCGGGGCGCAATGGCGGGTTCTGCTGCCGTGGCGGCGCACGGGCGAGCGCGGGCATGATCCGGCGCAGGTTCGGGCCGCAGGCGGTGCAGGACTGGGCCGCGTTCGAACGCGCAGCGATTGACCGGGTGCGCGACAATCTGGCCCGCTATCGAATCGACGCGCAGCCGGTCGAGGCAGACGAATTGCTGCTGGCCAACAGCGCGCGGCAATGGGCCGCGATGCAGGCCGCGCCGCTGGAGGACGGCGCGCGGCTGCTGGACCGCGCAAGCCTTGCGGCCGAAGGGCTGGGCAGCGCGGCCTATCACGGCGCGACGCTTTCGCCGGAAGGGTTTGGGCTGCACCCGTTCGCCTATGTCACCGGGCTTGCGCGCGCGGCCCTTGACGCGGGGGTGCGGGTCTTCGGCGACAGTCGCGCGACACGCCTTGCGCCCGAGGGCGCAGGCTGGCGCATCACCACGCCGCAGGGGGAAATGCGCGCGAAACAGGTGCTGGTCACCACCAATGGCTATAGCGACGAGCAGCTTGTGCCCTGGCTGAACCGGCGCATCCTGCCTGCGATTTCCAACATCATGGTCACGCGCCCGCTGACGCAGGCCGAGTTGGACGCGCAGGGCTGGACGCGTCAGATCATGTCCTATGACGACCGGGTTCTGTTGCATTATTTCCGTCTTCTGCCGGATAACCGTTTGCTGTTTGGCGCGCGCGGGGGGCTGTCTTTCCGCGCGGCCTCGGTTGCTGCCTTTGCCGCCCGCGCGCGGGCCGAGTTCGACACGATCTTCCCCCATTTCGCACAGGCCCAGACGGAATACGCCTGGAACGGGCTGGTCTGCCTGACCGCATCGCTTGCCCCGTATATCGGCCCGGTTCCCGGGGCGCAGGGGTTGTGGGTGGCGCTGGGCTGGCATGGCAACGGGGTGGCTGCGGCGTCTGAAGGGGGGCGGCGGGCGGCGCTTGCGATGACCGGTGCGGCGGACACCCGGCCCGCCATCACGCGCCATGCCCCCCCGCGCTTTGTGCTGCCGCGCAGATGGGCGCTGGGCGCGGGCATGGCGCTGGGGGCGCTGCGCGACGGTCCGCTGCGCGCCGTCTAGGCCGCCGCGCGCAGCAATCCGTCGCGTTGCAGATGCGCCAGGGTCTGGTCCAGCGCCTTGCGCGCCCGCGTGATCAGTTCGTCAATATCCGCGGGTGTGATGACCAGCGGCGGCGCGATGATCATGCGGTCGCCGACATGGCGCATGACCAGATTGTTGGCGAAGCAATATTCCCGGCAGATATAGCCCACAGTTCCGGGGTCGGTGGCGAAGCGCGCGCGCGCGGCCTTGTCCGGGGTCAGCGCAAGGCTGGCCATAAGACCGCGCGACACCGCCTCGCCCACCAGCGGATGATCGGCCAGACTGGCCCAGGCCTGCGCCAGATAGGGCGCAGTCCGGGTGCGGACGCGGTCCACGATCCCCTCTTCGTCAAGGATACGCAGGTTTTCCAGCGCCACCGCCGCCGCGACCGGATGGCCGGAATAGGTATAGCCGTGGTTGAATTCATCCTGCCCGATCGTGTGGGCTATCTCGTCGCAGACAATCGACCCGCCGATGGGCTGATAGCCCGAGGACAGCCCCTTGGCGATGGTCATGATATGCGGCTGGATGCCGTAGCCCTGTGACCCGAACCAGTGGCCCGTCCGCCCGAAGCCGGTAATCACCTCATCCGCGATCAGCAGGATGCCGTATTTCGCGACAATGCGCTGGATTTCGGGCCAGTAGGTTTCGGGCGGGATGATCACCCCGCCTGCGCCCTGCACGGGTTCTGCAATAAAGGCCGCGACATTTTCCGCGCCCAACTCGAGGATCTTCTCCTCCAGTTGCCGCGCGCGCGCCAGACCGAAATCCGCAGGCGTCGTGTCGCCGCCTTCGCCATACCAGTAGGGCTGGTCGATATGCACGATGCCTGGAATGGGCAGCCCGCCCTGCGCATGCATCGCGGCCATGCCCCCAAGCGACGCGCTGCCCATGCTCGACCCATGATAGCCATTCTTGCGCGCGATGATGGTCTTGCGCTCGGGCTGGCCCTTCAGCGCCCAGTATTGCCGCACCATGCGGATATTGGTGTCATTGGCCTCGGACCCCGAGCCCGCGAAAAACACATGGTTCAGATCGCCCGGCGCAAGTTCGGCCAGTTTGGCGGCCAGAGTCAACGCAGGCACATGGCTGGTCTGAAAAAACGTGTTGTAATAGGGCAACTCCCGCATCTGGCGCGCGGCGGCCTCGGCCAGCTCGGTGCGGCCATACCCGATATTGACACACCAAAGCCCTGCCATGCCGTCGATCAGTTCCTGCCCGTCGCTATCGGTCAGCCGCACCCCGTTGGCACGCACGATGATCCGTGCGCCCTTTTTCGCAAGTTCGTCATTGGCGGTGAACGGGTGCATGTGATGGGCGGCATCCAGCGCCTGCAATTCTGCGGTGGGCGCGATATTGGTCAGGGTCATGATCTCTCTCCGCATGTCGGTTCATCGCGAGGATACAGCCCGCCCGACCCACGTCAAGATAATTTGATCAAATTATTCGAACAGCCCGCCCTCAAGCCCGGCCCGGATGTTTTCGACCCCTTGGTCGATATCGGCGGCGATGGCCGCGCGCAGGCCTGCGTCATCTCCGCTCACAAGCGCTGCAAGCGCGCGCTTGTGATTGTCGGGTCCGTCCAGACCCTCACCACGCGCCCTGCCCTGCGCCAGACAGACAACCCGCAGCGATGGCCCGAAGCGCAGCCAGAGCGAATTGACCAGCGACTCCAGCACTTCGGACCCGGCGCGTGTGTAAAGCGCGAAGTGAAAGGCATGATTGGCACGCAGATAGCCAGGGATATCGCCCGCGGCCATAGCCCGGTCGAGTTGTGCGTCCACGGCCCGCAGTTGCGCAATCATAGCGTCGTTGCAATGCGGCATGGCCTGCGTCGCCAGCCGTGTTTCGATTGCGGTTCGGGCATAGCCAAGGTCGGTCAGCGCGGCGGTATCAAGGCGCGGCACACAGACGCGCCGGTTGCCCAGAATCTGCAAGGCTCCTTCGGCGATCAGCCGCCGGATCGCCTCGCGCACCGGGGTCATGCCAAGGTCCAGCCGCGCCACCAGCCCCTCGATCGTCACGGCGGACCCCGGTGCGATTTCGCCGAACAGCACCATGTCGCGCAGCCGCGCATGGGCGATCTGATGGGCGGGCAGACGGTCCGTCACCGAAGCGACCTTTCAAGCATGACTTCCGTCTTGATCTTGCCCGCCACTGGTCGGATGCCCCTCAGAAAAACGCCTGCACCCCGGTCTGCGCCCGCCCCAGAATCAGCGCATGAACATCATGCGTGCCTTCATAGGTATTCACGGTCTCCAGGTTCATCATGTGGCGGATTACCTGATATTCCTCGGATATGCCGTTGCCACCATGCATGTCGCGGGCCATGCGCGCAATATCCAGTGCCTTGCCGCAATTGTTGCGCTTGATCAGGCTGATCATCTCGGGCGCGGCGCTGGCCGCGTCCATCAGACGCCCCACTTGCAGCGCGGCCTGCAGGCCCAGCGTGATTTCTGTCTGCATGTCGGCCAGCTT
>SLQN01000490.1 GCA_007131465.1 Paracoccaceae bacterium | reverse complement strand
TATCCAGATCGTGTTCCAAGACCCGTTTGGCAGCCTGAGCCCACGCATGACGGTCGAGCAGATCATCGCCGAAGGTCTGGGCGTACATGGCGTGCCCACGGGCCGCACCTCGCGCGAGTTGGTGGCCGAGATCATGACCGAGGTGGGGCTGGACCCGACCACAATGGAACGCTACCCGCACGAATTCTCTGGCGGCCAGCGCCAGCGCATCGCCATTGCCCGCGCCATGATCCTGCGGCCCAAGCTGGTGGTGCTGGACGAACCGACCTCGGCGCTGGACATGACCGTGCAGGTGCAGATCGTGGACCTCTTGCGCGATCTGCAACGCAAGCACGGGCTGGCCTATCTGTTCATCAGCCATGATCTGCGGGTGGTGCGCGCGCTGTCGCACAAGGTCATCGTCATGAAACAGGGCGATGTGGTCGAATCGGGCCCGGTTGCGCAGGTATTCGAGGCCCCGCAAAGTGACTATACACGGCAGTTGCTGGCCGCAGCCTTCGACATCACCAGCATCGGGGCGGCCTGACCCGAAAGGGGGACTTTCTGAACATTCTTTTCATCCATCAGAATTTCCCCGGCCAGTTCAAGCATCTTGCCCCTGCGCTTCTGGCGCGCGGGCATGTCGTGAACGCCCTGACGGCAGAGGCCAACCAGCAGCAAAGTCCGGTCCGCACCTTTCGCTACCCCATGCCGGTGGCCGCGCCCGACCCGGCGCAGGCGCGTCTGGGCCAGACCTTCACAACGATGACCGACCGCGCCCAGCGCGTGGCACTGGCGGCGCTGCAGATGCGCGACAAGCTGGGCATCATGCCCGATGTCATCTTCGGCCATTGCGGCTGGGGCGAGACGCTGTTTCTGCGCGAGGTCTGGCCCGATGCCCGCCTGCTGGTCTATGCCGAATTCTTCTATGCGACCGAAGGGCTGGATGTGGGGTTTGATCCCGAATTCAGCACGGCCACCCTGCCTGTGCGCCTGTCGGTCGTGTCGCGTCAGGCGCATCTGGCGCTGTCGATGCTGCAGGCCGATGCCGCACTTGCGCCCACCGAATGGCAGGCCGACAGCTTTCCGGCAGAGTTGCGCGCCAAGATCACGATTATCCATGACGGCATTGACACCGTCGCGCTGCGCCCCGATCCTGCGGCGCATTACCGGCTGCCGAATGGTCGCGTGCTGCGCGCAGGCGATGAGATCGTGACCTATGTCGCGCGCAATATCGAACCCTATCGCGGGTCGCATATCTTCCTGCGCGCCCTTCCCGATGTGCTGGCTGCGCGGCCCGAGGCGCAGGTGGTGATCATCGGCGCGGATGGGTCGAGCTATTCGCGCGGGCCGGATCAGGGCACATGGCGCGACCAGTTCCTGCGGGAACTGGGCGGCAGGCTGGACCTGTCGCGCGTGCATTTTCTGGGCCGCCTGCCCTACCGCGATTATGTGACGCTGGTGCAGATCGGGCGCGTGCATGCCTATCTGAGCGTGCCCTTCGTGCTGTCCTGGTCGATGCTGGAAGCGATGAGCCTTGGCGCATTGGTCATCGGGTCGCGCACAGGCCCGGTGGAAGAGGTTATCACCGATGGCGTGAACGGGCGACTGGTGGATTTCTTCGATATCGAGGGCTGGTCGAACGCGCTGATCTCGGCACTGGCCGCACCGCAGCGCGACATGGCCTTGCGGGCGGCCGCACGCCAGACCATTGTCGAGAATTACGACCTGCACCGCATCTGCCTGCCGCGCCTGTTGCGCCTTGTCGAGCAGGGGTAGGGGTCGTTACACTGCCGAACTGTGCCCGGCCTTGTCCATCGCGTATTCATCGAACAGGGCCACGATCATGCGGGTCAGGGGCCGTCCTTCCGGGGTGATTTCCAGCGCATCGGCCCCCAGTTTCACAAACTGGCCGTAGCGTGCGGAAACCTTGGCCAGAAGCCTGTCCAGCGTCGCAGGATCAGCGCCATAATGATCGATCAACTCGGACTGCGACAAACGGAAATCGCACATCAACGCCTCGATCGCGCGCCCGCGCCACAGGTCATCGCGGGTGAAGGCATGCCCGCGCGCGGTCGAGAATTCGCCGGCCTCGATGGCTTTCCTCCAGGTGGCCGTCGCCGGGGCATTCTGCGCATAGCCCTGCGGGAAACGCGAGATGGACGAGGCCCCAAGCCCAACCAGCACAGGCGACAGGTCGTCCGTATAGCCCTGAAAATTGCGTCGCAGCCTGCCCGCGCTGGCCGCGACGGACAGTCCGTCATGCGGGCGGGCGAAATGGTCGATCCCGACCTCGTCATAGCCATCCCACATCAGCAGGCGGCGGGCCGTGTCGAACAGATCCAGCCGTTCCTCGGGGCGCGGCAGGGTGTCGGACGGAATCATCTGCTGACGCCGCGCCATCCACGGCACATGGGCATAGCCATAAAGCGCGATACGGTCGGGATTCAGCGACAGCAGTTTCTGCACCGAATCTGCCATCCGGTGCTGGGTCTGCCTGGGCAGACCATACAGGATATCTGCGTTCAGGCTGGAGATGCCGCGCGCGCGCAGCGCATCGACAGTGGATTTGGTGATCTCGAAGCTCTGATCGCGCCCGATGATTCGCTGAATCTCCGGGTCGAAATCCTGCACCCCGATCGAGGCGCGGGTCAGTCCGGCTTCGGTCAGCGCGTCAAGGCGGGGCTCGTCAATCTCGTTGGGGTCGATCTCGACCGAGAATTCGCCCCCCTCCGCCAGCGGCGCAATGTCGAACACATGTGCGGCCAGCCTGCGCATGGCATCAGCGGGCAACATGGTCGGCGTGCCACCCCCCCAGTGCAGCCGCGACAGGCGCACGCCTTGTGGCAGACGGGTGCGGAACAGTTCCAGCTCCTTGTGAAGCGCCTCGGCATAGGCCAGCACGGGCGCGTCATGGCTTGTGCCCTGAGTCCGGCAGGCGCAGAACCAGCACAGCCTGCGGCAGAACGGGATATGCAGGTACAGCGAAATCGTGCTTCCAGGCGGGATTTGTTCGATCCAGCGAGAGAACGTGCTCTGCGCGAACTCGGGCGCGAATTGCGGTGCGGTCGGATAGCTTGTATACCGCGGCACACGCGCGTCGAACAAACCCAATTCCGTAAGTTGCTTTACCTGTGACATGGGATTAGTTTTAATATAGAACGAGACCAGCCACCTTGATGTAGATCAATTCTCATGACCAGAACCTCTGCCCGACCACAGTCCTTTTCACAGGAATGCAATGACTGTCCAATTCGCCACCGCGCTGTTTGTGCGCGCTGCGAAGCCGATGAACTGACGCTTCTGGAACAGATCAAGTATTACCGGAGTTTCGAGGCGGGCCAGACAGTCGTCTGGGCCGGCGACAAGATGGACTTCGTGGCCTCGGTCGTGACCGGGATTGCGACACTCAGCCAGACGATGGAGGACGGGCGGCGCCAGATGGTCGGGTTGCTGCTGCCATCGGATTTCGCGGGCCGTCCGGGACGCGAGACATCGGCCTATGACGTGACCGCGGCAACCGATCTGGTGATGTGCTGTTTTCGCAAGAAACCGTTCGAGGAAATGATGCTGCGCACGCCGCATATCGGCCTGCGCCTGCTGGAGATGACGCTGGACGAACTGGATGCCGCGCGCGAATGGATGCTGCTCTTGGGGCGCAAGACCGCACGCGAGAAGATCGCCAGCCTGATCTGCATCATCGCCCGGCGCGACGCATCGCTGCAACTGCGCGCATCGGATGGGGAGCTTCGATTCGACTTGCCACTTACGCGCGAGGCAATGTCGGAATACCTTGGTCTGACGCTGGAAACC
>SLQN01000197.1 GCA_007131465.1 Paracoccaceae bacterium | reverse complement strand
GTGCGCCCGCGGAATTTGCCGTCATCAGCAGCGTCTGCGCCCCCGAAGATCGCGCGGTCGAGGCGATACGCGGCAGCGCCTGCACGATCCCGTCTTGCGAGAACGCGTAAGACTGCACGCCCACGATGCTGGCGGCAGTGCGGTCCGCAGCGCGGCGGATCGCGCGCTCTGCAACCTCTCCGGCCTCGCTCTGTTCCGAGATGATCATCACCCGGCCCTTGCTCTGGCTCGCAGCATATCCCAGAAGCCGCGTGGCAGTATTCTCGAACATCGGCCCCAGAAGGAAGACATTGCCGCCAGCGACATCAGGGTTGTTGGAAAAACTCAGTACATTGACCCCGGCCTGTGCCGCGACCGGCCCGACCGCACGCGCGGAATCCCCGAAAAGCGGGCCAAGGATGATCTGCGCGCCCTCATTGACCGCCTGCGCTGCAAGCCCGGCTGCGCGCTGCGCGCTGCCGCCAGTCTGGTAGATACGCAGGTCGATCTCCGGGCCCTGAACTTCGGCCATCGCCATGCGCGCACCATTCTCGAGATTACGCGCCAGCGCGTTGAATTCCTCATTGCCACCGCCACCCGGCAGCATCAGTGCGACAGTTGCAGGCCGCGCCGCGCCGGCGGTCACGCCCGCGCCGGGGGCACCAATGGCAGGCATATCACAGGCCGCCGTGACAAAAGACGCCCCGGCCATGAGCAAGAGACCCCGCCTTGACAGGGAACCGTGAGAGGCGGATTGAGACGGCTTGCGCATGCGATCGGGTCTCCTGTCTTGCAACCAGTGTTTCGACTCGGCACAGTAATTAAGCGCAGAGATGAAGTAAACGCTATCGTCGGGCAGCGCGTTCCGACAGCAACAGACCGCCAAGGACCGCGCCGATGACCCGCCCCTCCGCAGTAGTGCCGCCTGCTCCCGGCTTGCATCTCATCGCCACTCCCATCGGGGCGGCGCGCGACATCACGCTCCGCGCGCTCGACCTGCTTGCGGGTTGCGATGTGCTGGTGGCCGAAGACACGCGCAGCCTGCGCCGATTGATGGAAATTCATGGCATCGCGGGAGCGGGACGCGCGATCCTGTCCTATCACGATCACAATGGCGCCGCGATGCGTCCGCGTATCCTTGCGCATCTCCAGGCCAGTAAATCCGTGCTCTATGCCTCCGAGGCGGGCACGCCGCTTGTCGCAGATCCGGGCTACCAGTTGACCCGCGCGGTTGTCGCGCAAGGCCATGCGTTGCACACTGCGCCAGGCCCGTCGGCCGTGCTCGCCGCACTGACCGTCGCGGGATTGCCCAGCGACCGCTTCGCCTTCATGGGGTTTGCGCCGTCTCAGGCCGGGGCAAGACGGAAATTCCTGCAAGAGGCAGCCGCGATCCCGGCGACACTGGTCTTCTATGAATCGCCCAAGCGCATTCATCGATTCTTAATTGAATGCTGCGATATTCTGGGAGGCGAGAGAGATGCGGCATTGTGCCGCGAACTGACCAAGAAACATGAAGAAGTCTTGCGGATGACACTTGCTGATCTGGCAATGAACCTTGCTGAGCGACCACTACGTGGGGAAATCGTGCTGGTTGTTGGTCGCGGGGCTGAACCGGTTGCGTCGGACGACATGCTGGACGCGGCCCTAGATGCAGCTTTTGCGACAATGCGTCTGAAAGAAGCGGTCGCGCATGTTTCGGCCGAACTGGGCTTGCCAAGGCGACAGGTCTATCAGGCCGCCCTTGAAAAGGAGAAGACGCGATGAGGCAGGCACGCAACTATCAGGCCGGACTTGCTGCGGAGAATTCTGTATTGCGCACTTATGTCGCAGCCGGGTATGCCATGCTGGAGCGTCGGTTTCGCGGCGCGCGCGGCGAGATCGATCTGGTGCTCAGACGCGGCGACGATGTGATCTTCGTCGAAGTCAAGAAAAGCCGCAGTTTCGATGCTGCCCTGATCCGCCTCGGGGCCACTCAGATTGGCCGGATATTCGAGACTGCGAATGAATTTCTTGGCGCACAACCGAAAGGCCTCTTGACCGAGGCGCGCTTCGACCTGGCGCTGGTCAATGCACATGGCGAAGTCCGGATCATGGAAAACGCCCTGATGGGGTGACGGGACAGGCCATTGCAACACCGTCAAGCTTGGGCCATCTAGGGGAGGCGGGTCTGTCCGCATCACGCAAGATGACACGAGGGATGCATGGGTTTGCAGGTTGCCTTTCAGATGGACCCGATCGCGGCGGTCGATATCGACGCTGACAGCAGTTTCCGCATCGCGCTGGAAGCACAGGCGCGCGGACACGACCTGTATGTCTACACCCCGGACAAGCTGATCTTCCGCGAAGGCCGCGTGCAGGCGCTGGCGCGGGGGGTCACGCTGCAACGGGTGCGCGGCGCGCATGTGTCCTTCACGGAAGAAACCCTCATCGATCTGGCAACGCTTGATGTCGTCTGGCTGCGACAGGACCCGCCCTTCGACATGGGCTATATCACCACAACCCATCTGCTGGACATGATCCATCCCGGCACGCTGGTGGTGAATGATCCGTTCTGGGTGCGCAACTACCCCGAAAAGCTGCTGGTGCTGCAATTTCCGGACCTGACGCCGCCAACGATGATCGCGCGGGACCTGGCAAGCATCCGCGAATTCAAGGCCGCGCATGGCGATGTGATCCTCAAGCCGCTTTACGGCAATGGCGGGGCGGGCGTGTTCCGGCTTGATCCGAACGACCGCAACCTCGCCTCGCTGCACGAACTGTTCACCGGGATGAACCGCGAGCCGCTGATCGTGCAGAAATACCTGCCCGCCGTGAGTCAGGGCGACAAGCGCATCATTCTGGTGGATGGCGTTGCGATCGGGGCCATCAACCGCGTGCCGGCTCTGGGCGAGACACGCTCGAACATGCATGTCGGCGGGCGGCCGGAAAAGGTGGGGCTGAGTGCGCGCGACCGTGAAATCTGCGCCGCCATCGGTCCGCTGCTGCGCGAGAAGGGTCAGATTTTCGTCGGCATTGACGTGATCGGAGACTATCTGACCGAGATCAATGTGACATCCCCCACCGGGTTGCAGGAACTCGAGCGGTTCGACGGGACCAATGGCGCGGCGCTGATCTGGGACGCGATCGAGGCGCGACGCGCGCGATGAGCTGGCAGCTCAAGGCGATGCGCGTCCTGCTGCGGCATGCCGTGCGTCATTCTCTGGGTCGCCAGCGTGACAGCTACAGCGCCCGCGCCTGGTTCGAGCGCGGCGCATGGCTGAACGCCCGCGGACGGCCCTACCTGGATTTCATTCCCGACCAGTTTGTGCAAGCGGGGCGGACTGTCCGGGCGCTGTGGACCGGGCCACCAGACCCGGATGCCCCGATCCTTCTGTATTTTCATGGCGGCGGCTATGTGATGGGAAATCCGCGCACCCATGCGGCCATGGCCCGGTTCCTGACGCGCAAGACCGGTTATCAGGCCTGCCTGCCCGACTACCGCCTTGCCCCGGAACACCCGTTTCCTGCGGCATTCGAGGACGCACTTTGCGTCTGGCAGGCGCTCGCAGCGCGCGGGCACCGGGCCAATTCGGTCGCCATCGGGGGCGATTCGGCAGGTGGCGGGCTGGCGCTGGCGCTGCTTGCGCATCTGTGCGCCACCGACCAGCCGCGCCCGGCCTGCGTCTTCACCTTCTCACCCTTCACGGACATGTCGTTTTCAGGCAATTCGATTACCGCGAATGCGCAGAGCGAGATCTTGCTGCCGCCCAAGCGCCTGACGCAATTGCGCGACCGGGTCCTGAACGGGGCTGATCCGCGCGACCCGCGCATCTCGCCACTGTTTGGCAGCTTTG
>SLQN01000108.1 GCA_007131465.1 Paracoccaceae bacterium | reverse complement strand
GGGGGGGGGGGGGGGGGGGGGGGGGGGGGGGGGGGGGGGGGGGGGGGGGGGGGGGGGGGGGGGGGGGGGGGGGGGGGGGGGGGGGGGGGGGGGGGGGGGGGGGGGGGGGGGGGGGGGAGCGAGGGCAGGTTGTCGATCGCCGTCACGTCCAGCGGCGGAGTGGCGTGGACCCGAAGTGCCGGGGCCTCCCAGTCGGTGGCGCGGTCATAGACCTTGATCGGCGAGAAAACCGAGGTGGGGTCGCAGGCGATATCGCCGATCACGCGCAGCCGGCGGGGGCCGGCGGCGGCCTCGGCCGGCACGAAGACCGGGCAGCCGGGGCGGGCGAGGATGCAGTTGAGAAAGACCTCGTGCTCCAGCACCTGCGGGAAGGGGCCGCCATGGGCGGTCTCGGCGATGTCCCAGCGGGTGACGGTGAGGCCCAGCGCCTCGCACAGATCGCCCGCGCCGGTGCCGACGCGGCCCAGCGCACCGATGATCAGGACCGTGGGCGCGGCGGCGCCGAGGTCGCTGCCCAGGTCCGCGAGCAGCGCGTCGCGGCCGGCGTAGCGCGCGACCGGGCCGCAGACCTCGCCGCGGGCCTGCGCGGCGAGGCATTTCAGCGCCACCGCGGCCCCCGCATAGCCGGCCCAGTAGCCGAAGGCGGCGACACGGCGGCCGTCGGCGTCGACCAGGTATTCGAGGTCGTAGAGCGCACCGCCGCCCGCGCGGAATCGGCGCAGCAGCTCCTGTCCGGCTGGCTGGCCTTTGTAGGCATGGCCGAACATGATGTGGCGATGGGGCAGGGGGGTGCCGTCCTCGGGCAGTTCCTTCAGCCCGAAGATCACCGCCTCGGTCGGGGCCTGCCGCCAGCTTCCCTGCGGGGCGATGGCGCAGCCGGCGGCGGCATAGGGGGCCAGCGGCAGGGCGCGCTGGGTGCTCTCCTCCACCGTCACGCGGAGGCCCTCGGCGATCAGGGCGGCGGCGCCCTCGGGGGTGATCCCGACGCGCTCTTCATTGGGCCGTTCCTCGGCCCGGACCCACAGATGCAGCATGCCCGTATCTCCGTCTGGCCCCTCGTCCGGCAGAGCCTTAGGCGAGCCGCGCGGCGGGTGCAACGGCCGGCATGGGGGGCGTCTTGCGCGGCTTCACGGCTTGATGAAACATTCCTGTCATGCGTGACAGCGGGGGGCAAACGTGCTGCAATACCCCCGTCACATCCATGAGGAGGACGACCATGTCATTGACCGCGCATCTTCAGGAACTCCGTCGCAAGCATCAGACGCTGTCCGATCAGGTCGAGGCCGCCCAGCGGAACCCGTCCACCGATGCGCTGACCATCGCCGAGATGAAGAAGCAGAAGCTTCGCCTCAAGGAGGAAATCACCCGGCTTTCGGCGGGCTGACCGGCCCGCGACCCCTTGCGAGGGTTCCGGCGCGGGCGGCCAGCGCCGCCCCGCCGGCGATCATCAGCGCGGCAAGGCCAAGCGCGGCCGTGGGCTGCGCAAACCCCACCGCCACCAGCGCGAGGGTGGACAGCAGCGGCGCCGCGTAGGAGGCGACTCCCAGCAGCTGGATGTCGCCGCGCTTGACGCCCACATCCCACAGGTAGAAGGCCAGCCCCACCGGCCCCAGCCCCAGCGCCAGCACCGCGGCCCAGCCCGTCAGGCCCACCGGCCACGCCGGCACCTCCACCGCCAGATGCGCCAGCGCCGACAACAGCGCCGTGGCCAGGCAGAACACCGCCACCGCCTCGGTCGGCACCGTCCCCAGCCGCCGCGACAGCACCGAATAGCCCGACCATGTCAGCGCGCAGAGCGCGGCAAAGCCGTAGCCGGCCCAGCGGTTCGGCGCCTCGCCGCCGGCGCCCCCCGCGACGATCAGCGCCGCCCCTGCAAAGGCCAGCAGCGCACCCGCGACATGGGCCGCCCGCAGCCGCTCGCCCGGCAGGAGGCCGGAGAACAGCACGATCAGCAGCGGCCAGAGATAGGCGATCAGCCCGGCCTCGGCCGGCGGGGCAAGGCGCAGCGCGCTGAAATAGAAGAAGTGATAGCCGAACAGCCCCGCCGTGCCAAAGGCATAGACCCCCAGCGGCACGCGCCGCAGCGCCCCCAGGCTGCCCCGCGCCGCCGCCCAGATCAGCCCGATCAAGCCGCCCACGGCAAAGCACAGCGCATTCAGCAGCAGCGGCGGCACCGGCGCCGAGCCAACCGTGAACAGCGCCAGCAGCGCCCACAGCAGCACCGCCCCGAAGCCCAGCGCCGTCGCCCGCGCTCGCGTCATGCCTGTCCTCTACGCAAAGGGCCGGCCCCCAGAGGGACCGGCCCGGCCTCGCCCGAAAGGGGCGATCAGACGAAGAACTGCCCGCCGTTGGCCGAGATGGTCGAGCCGGTGATGAAACCGGCATCGTCCGACACCAGGAAGGCCACGCAGCGCGCGATCTCCTCGGGCTCGCCCAGCCGCCCGGCGGGAATGCCGGCGATGATGCCCTCGCGCACCTTCTCCGGCACCGCCATAACCATCTCGGTGGCGATGTAGCCCGGGCAGACCGCGTTGGCGGTGATCCCGAAGCGCGCACCCTCCTGGGCGAGGCTCTTGACGATGCCGAGGTCGCCCGCCTTGGTCGCGGCATAGTTGACCTGGCCGAACTGGCCCTTCTGCCCGTTGATCGAGGAGATCACCACCAAGCGGCCGAACTTGCGGTCGCGCATGCCGGGCCAGATCGGGTGGACGGTGTTGAACACGCCGGTCAGGTTGGTGTCGATCACCTCCTGCCACTGCTGCGGGGTCATGCGGTGGAACGGCGCGTCGCGGGTGATGCCGGCGTTGGCGATCACCACCTCGATCGGGCCGAGCTCCGCTTCGACCTTCTCGGCGCCGGCCTTGCAGGCGTCGTAGTCGGCGACCGACCATTTGTAGGCCTTGATGCCGGTCTCGGCGGTGAACTTCTCGGCCGCCGCGTCATTGCCGGCGTAGTTGGCCGCCACGGTGTAGCCCGCATTCTTCAGCGCCACCGAAATGGCCGCGCCGATGCCGCGCGAGCCGCCGGTGACCAGTGCCACTCGTCCCATGATTCCTCCCGTCCAGGATGTGTCCGGTCATCCTGTTACGCGAGGGCCGCCCCTCGCGCAACAATCTTGCGTCAGCGCTCGAGGCACATGGCGACGCCCATGCCGCCGCCGATGCACAGCGTGGCGAGGCCCTTCTTCGCGTCGCGGCGCTTCATCTCGAACAGGAGCGTGTTGAGGATGCGCGCACCGGAGGCGCCGATGGGGTGGCCGATGGCGATGGCGCCGCCGTTGACGTTCACCTTGTCGGTGTCCCAGCCCATGTCCTTGTTGACCGCGCAGGCCTGGGCGGCGAAGGCCTCGTTGGCCTCGATCAGGTCCAGATCGGCGGGTTTCCAGCCGGCCTTTTCCAGCGCCTTGCGGCTGGCGTGGATCGGCCCCACCCCCATGATCGACGGGTCCAGCCCGGCGGTGGCATAGCTGGCGATGCGGGCGAGCGGCTCCAGCCCGCGGCGCTCGGCCTCCTCGGCCGACATCAAGAGCACCCCGGCGGCGCCGTCGTTGATGCCGCTGGCATTGCCGGCGGTGACCGAGCCGTCCTTGGCGAAGGCCGGGCGCAGCTTGGCCATGGCGTCGATGGTGGCGCCGTGGCGGATGTATTCATCAGCATCGACGGTGATGTCGCCCTTGCGCGTCTTGATCGTGAAGGGGACGATCTCGTCGGCGAATTTCCCGGCCTTCTGGGCGGCCTCGGCCTTGTTCTGGCTGGCCACCGCGAAGGCGTCCTGCTGCTCGCGGCCGATCTGCCATTTCTCGGCGACATTCTCGGCG
>SLQN01000436.1 GCA_007131465.1 Paracoccaceae bacterium | reverse complement strand
GTACGCGTCGTACTGGAAGATAATGTCCCCGGCGCTAACGTGGTCTTTTTTGATACACCGCTGAAGGATTTCGAAAAGTCTGTCACGGTCTGGGGCGTTGCGGGAGACGGCGCGGAAGTCCTGCTCGCCGAACAGGCGCGCATTTTTGACTACAGCCGTTTTGCCGATGTGCGCGAAACCGCCGTCATCTTACCTGAGGACAGCACCCAATACCGCGCGTTCCGGGTTTTGATCGAAGACGTTGTGGACGAAGCACAGTCCCCCCTGCGATGGGAAACACGCGTCTACGAAGGCGATGAAGAAACCCTGCGCGAGGAACACCGCCGCATCCTTACGCGTCCGTTTCGCATGAACGCCGTGCGCATGTACAAACGGCAAGTCGAGGATGCCGGCAGCGTGCCGCGTATCGCCATGCAAACCTTTACCACCTCCCGCATACGCCAGGAACGGGACCCCGCGGCAAAAATCATCGAAGTCGACCATACAGGTGCGCCGCTCACGGCTCTCGTGGTTATGTGTGCTGATGCCAACTTCAGCCGACGCGCCGTCGTCGCAATTCCCGTCCGACGCGATGGCCGCGAGGTCTGGCGCGAGATTGCCTCGGGCCAAGTCTCACGTATTTCCTTCCGCGACTTTAAACACGAATCTTTGCAGCTCAGCTTTCCGGAGACCCGCTCGCTACGCTACCGCGTAACCCTGTTCGATCACGACAATCCCCCCCTGCAGGATGTATCCCTCACCGGCAAGGGTCCCGTCTGGCAAGCCGTATTTCTCGCCGAGCCCGCAAGAAAATATACACTATATTACGGCCCCGCAGACACCCCCAGCCCACCGCGCTACGATCTGGCACCGCTCGAACGGCTGTTGCGCCGCGATCATGAACCCATTGTGGTACCGCTGCAGGACCGGACCGATAACCCGCTCTTCCAGAAAGCTGGCTTCCTCGCGAGCGAAAATGCCATGCGCATCCTCTTCGGCATCGCCATCATCGTTATGCTCGCCGTCCTCTCTGCCGCCCTCTACCGCGCCTCCCGCCACATCTCCTGAAACCGATCGAAAACCATTTTGAGATAGGTGCTATCCATGCGCTCTAGACGGTGTTTTTCTATGCGCACAGCTTGTATCCGAGTAAAGAATTACAAACAATCCGGTGTGCTGCACTCTCGCTATAAAGGGTGTGAGATATGCGGCTAGGGGGTTGACGGAGAAACCATCTGTGCGGTGGATTCCAGTGCCCTGTCTGGTGTGATGTCGGGGCGATACCGGATGCTCTGGGATGGCGTGGCAAACCGGACACGCGGATATTGCTTGCTGAAGGAACGGTGCAATTTTTCGATGATGTACGTTGAAAATTCCTGGCGGCGTGCAGGTATGGTCTGGTAACGCAATCGCACAAGAATACCCCAGTCCAGAAATTCGGCGCGAATGAAGGGTTGCTGACCCGTTTTGGCGATAATTTCGCCGGTGACTTCGCTGGCGGCCTCGATCATGATTTGTTTGGCAAGATCCCAATCCGAGTCGAACGTGAGCCGGACGGGAACTTCGTCCAGCATGTATTCCTGATCGAGCGTGTAGTTAATGATGACGTGCTGGAAGAGGATGGCGTTGGGGATCAGAATGCCACGCCCGGAGCGTTCTTCGCCACCGATTGAACCGCCGACCTGGTTGAGAATCACGTGGGTGAGAGAAATGCCGGTGACGTCACCGGTTATACCGGCAATGACCACACGGTCGCCAATCCGGAAGGGCTTTTTGAGAATAATCATCAGCCAGGCTGCGATTCCGGTGACGGGTTGCTGGAGGGACCAGCCCAGCATCATGCCAAAGAAACCGGCGGTAAGGCCCAAGAGGCGCAATGAACCAGTCATGGCCATTAAAACAAGGATGGCGATGACAAATTTCCATAGTATATGCCAGATTTTGAGGAATGCGGTTGTGTTTTCCTGCTTGTATGCATTCTGGGTGAGGGTGCGACGCATCACGCGTGTCAGATAAGCCTTTAGGTTCAGCAACACGACAAGCGTGAGGATCACGAGAATGAGGCTTCTATAGGGAGAATCGACCCCCATATACCGGTGCCAGAAAGTCAAGAGGCGGCCAGCAGGCTCTGCATAGCTACTGGCGTCTGCGATAACCTCTTGCGGTGCAGCGGCTGGTGTTTCTGTATCCATTCCCGGGAATTGGGCATGCAAGGCGGAAGTTAGCGCAAGAAAGGTCAACACGAGAAGATGACGAATACGCAACATATAAGACTCCTTTATTGATTTTCACATGGAGTATATGTTAGCGCATAACGATCTGTCAGTCACAAAAATGTTATCTTGAGCAGAGCGATTTGCACACCTTCGGGATTACCGCGGTGACAGATAGCCCGTGATTCCTTTGTCTTTCCCGATAATGATTGCCCCCGTGCCGCAACCTGATACGGTATACACCATTGAGGTGCTCTCATGAATGTCGAGACGGTACGAAACAAGAATGCTTTTATCTGCGATATGGATGGCGTGATCTACCATGGCAACCATTTGCTGCCGGGCGTAAAGGAATTTGTGGATTGGCTCCAGCGCGAGAACAAGAAATTCCTGTTTCTGACCAATTCGTCGGAACGCTCGCCCAAAGAACTGCACCAGAAGCTGGCGCGGCTCGGGCTCAATGTCGCCCCCGAACATTTTTATACTAGCGCACTCGCCACCGATATCTTTTTGCAAAAGCAACATCCCGGCGGCAGCGCATTTGTGATCGGTGAGGCGGGACTTATCAATGCTGTATATGACGCCGGGTTGACGATGAATAGCGTGAATCCCGATTACGTGATCATTGGCGAATCCACATCCTACACCTACGAGTCACTCGTGAAAGCCGTCAATCTTGTCCGCAATGGTGCCCGCCTGATCGGCACGAATCCTGACCTCACCGGCCCTGTTGAAAAAGGTATTGTCCCTGCCACGGGCGCTCTCATTGCGCCAGTAGAACTGGCGACCGGCTCCAAGGCCTACTACGTCGGCAAACCGAATCCGCTCATGATGCGCCATGCCCTCAAGCTGCTCAACAGTCCACGTGAGGAAACCGTGATTATCGGCGACCGCATGGATACGGATATCATTGCCGGCATCGAATCGGAAATTGAAACCATCCTCGTGCTGAGCGGCGTCACCA
Source organism: Paracoccaceae bacterium (assembly GCA_007131465.1). Taxonomy (GTDB): domain Bacteria; phylum Pseudomonadota; class Alphaproteobacteria; order Rhodobacterales; family Rhodobacteraceae; genus Roseinatronobacter. The sequence goes on along the minus strand of SLQN01000436.1, from coordinate 664 downwards.
GCGAAGACCAAATCAATCGCTACGCCTACCGCCCCGGCCTCGTTTTAGCGGGGGTGGGCGAGATTTGCCCATGATTGCACGGGCCACCATGCTGTACCGCTTGCGCCTCATCACACTGCTTTCCCTCGGTGCACTCGCCGTCATGGGCGGGGGACTTGTGGCTCCGGCATTGCCCGCGCTGATGGAACCGTTCGGCGTCAAGTCAGGGTCCGTCGGACTCGTATTGAGCATGTACACGCTGGCCGCCGCCTTGACATTGCCCTTTACAGGACTACTGCTGGACGTAATCGGCCGGAAACCCGTCGGCATCGTCTGCCTGCTGATTGATGGACTTTTTGGCATTCTTTGCACGCTGGCGCCCAACTTTGGCACTCTTCTGCTGTTCCGCTTTATGCAAGGCATTGGCATTGCAGGGCTGGTGCCGGTCGCGATGACGGTCATCGGGGATTGGTATCACGGCGAATATCGGCTCCGCATTATGGGGTATCTCAGCGCCACAATTGCCATCGCGGCAATCGCGATACCTGCTCTCGCAGGCATACTGGCCGAATTCGATTGGCGCTACCCGTTTCTGATATATGGAGTCTCTCCCTTGCTGGCGATTCCTTTTAGCATTCTGGTGCCAGAGACCGCTCCCCGGCGATTGGGCATACAACCCCTCCAT
>SLQN01000167.1 GCA_007131465.1 Paracoccaceae bacterium | reverse complement strand
CAAACCCGAATGCAGCAACCGCAGGCGTGGTGCCCAGAAAGGCCGAGAGCCCCCCGCGCAACAGCGTTAGCGGCGTCACCGCCAGCAATGACCAGAACAGCACAAGACGCACATGCAGGCCCACCACCTTCCCCGAAACCAGCCGCAGCCCCAGTTGCATCAGCCCAGCAAGCCCATACAAAAGCAAGGGCAGCAAGAACATGATACCGAACAACGCACCGCCCATGCGTTGCTGGAACGTAACCGAAGGGTCCAGATATGCCGCGCGTGACAGAACTGGCCATTGCGACACAAAGATCAGTGCACAGGCCAGCATCATGAACATCAGGACCTGCGGTTCGCGCGGGTCCTGCGCGATCAGCCACGCGACAACCTTCCGGGGCGCACGGTAGGTGCGGGCGATATTCTGGACCAGAGACATATTGGTTCCTTCGGGACAATGCGGCCCACCATGACAGCGGCGCTGTCATGGGCCTGCGTGCCTTGCCTCAGCCGCGCCGTTTGAGCCACGCCTCCAGACGTGTGCGCAAGTCATCGGCATAAGCAGGGTCGGCGATCTCCTCCAGCGCCTCGGCCAAGAACGCCAGAACCAGCAGCATCTTGGCCGCATCCTCTGGCACACCGCGCGAGCGCAGATAGAACAGATGCGACTGATCGATCTCGCCCGAGGTTGACCCGTGAGAGCATTTCACGTCATCGGCATAGATTTCCAGTTCCGGCTTCGCCAGAAACTGCGCATCCTCATCCAGAAGCAGCGACTGGCTGATCTGGTAGCCATCCGTCAGTTGTGCGACCTGATCGACCAGAATCTTGCCTTGAAACACCCCAACTGCCCCATGCCGCAGCACTTTCTTGAAGACCTGGCGGCTTTCGCAGCGCGGTGCGGCATGGTTGACGAAAACTGTGTCATCATGATGGAACGCACCATCCCCTACAGTCGCCCCGGCGATATGGGCAGAGCCGTCGGCCCCGTCCAGCCAGATCACCGCCTCGTTGCGGATCAGCGCGCCATTGGCCGACAGCGTGAAGGATTTCAGCTTCGCCCCCGCACCCAGTTGCGCGAAAAGATGCGCGATGCCCTTGCGTTCATGGTCGCGCCCCTGCGCGCGGACATGGTGCAGGCTGGCGCCATCGGCAAGATCCGCCTCCATCACGACATTGAACCGCGCCGCCAACGGGCCGTTTTCCAGAACCGTTACCTCCGCCCCGGCTTCGACCCTGATAATATGGTGAACCAACGCATCTGCCGCAACCGATTCGCGCTTGTAGATCAGCGAGATGGGCTTTGCCGCCTTGCCGGTCACGCGGATCAGCAGGCCTTGCGTGGCATAGGCCGTATTGAAACTGGCCAACGGGCGTTCGACCGGTTTCTGAGCGCGCGCTTCCAATGCCCCATAGATATCACGTGCCCAGTGCAGGTCGGCTTGCGCGGCGTCCGCCAACTGGCATATTTCGACACCTGCAAGATCCGGCGCATCAGAGGCCGCCGGATCAAACACCCCATCCACAAAGACCAGCTTGACGCGGTCGACCGCATCGAAAACCAGGGGTTCGCCATCGGTGTCATGCAGCCGCCCCGAATCGGCATCAGGTGCGGTCAGACTGCGCGGATCCGTGTAGCGCCAATATTCATCGCGCCGGGTCGGCAAGCCCATGTCCAGCACGCGCGCCTGCGCTGCCGCGCGGGCCCTGCTGATCCATGCGCTGCCCTGCGGCAGGCTCAGCCCGTCCAGACGCGCCTGCGCCGCGTCAACTCTCAGGGCCTTCAGTTTCGCGCGCGGCATCATCAGCCTGCCTCCGCCATCAGGTCGGTATAGCCGTTTTCCTCGACTTCCAGCGCCAGTTCCGGCCCGCCCGTCTTGATGATCCGGCCTTCTGACATGATATGCACGACATCAGGTGTGATATGGTTCAGAAGCCGTTGATAATGCGTGATAACCAGAAATGACCGCCCGGCATCGCGCAGCGCGTTCACCCCGTCGCTGACCAGTTTCATCGCATCCACGTCAAGGCCCGAGTCGGTCTCGTCCAGAATGCACATCTTGGGTTCCAGCATCGCCATCTGAAGGATCTCGTTGCGCTTCTTCTCGCCGCCCGAGAAACCCACATTCACAGGCCGCTTAAGCATCTCGGCATCGATCTGCAGTTCCTTGGCCTTCGCACGGATGATCTTGAGGAATTCACCGGCCGAAAGCTCCTCCTCGCCACGCGCCTTGCGCTGTGCATTCACGGCAGTGCGCAGGAAGGTCATGTTGCCGACGCCCGGAATCTCGACCGGATACTGGAACGCGAGGAACAGTCCCGCCGCCGCGCGCTGTTCGGGCTCCATCTCCAGCAGGTCCTCGCCTTCCAGCGTCGCGCTGCCGTCGGTGACCGTGTAGCCATCGCGGCCCGACAGCACATAGGACAACGTCGATTTGCCGGAGCCATTGGGGCCCATGATCGCGTGTACTTCGCCGGGGTTTATCGTCAGCGACAGACCCTTGAGAATCTTCACTTCAGAATCTTCTTCAAGTTCAGCGTACAGGTTGTTGATTTTCAGCATTTTTTCTCCTTCGGCATAGAGCCCATGCCCGTGGTTATCTAGTTTGTCGGCGCCGGAAGACTGCGGTGACGATCCAGTAGAGGACACCAGCGATCGCGCCGCTCAATATTGTCTGGCGCCACCCCGTCGTGATCCCGCTCAGGAAGCCAATCGCGACACTGACCGGAAAGAATACGACCGCGAACACGGCAGCTTCGCGCCATGTCGCCCTGAGTGACTCAGCCCAAGTCACCCCACCGACCCTTCCAGCGAGATCGCAACCAGCGCCTGCGCTTCCATGGCAAATTCCATCGGCAGTTCCTGCAACACTTCCTTGCAGAACCCGTTGACCACCAACGCGACCGCCTCTTCCTCGTCCATCCCGCGCGAGCGGCAATAGAACAACTGGTCGTCATCCACCTTGGAGGTCGTTGCTTCATGCTCGACGCGCGAGGACGCGTTGCGCACTTCGATGTAAGGCACTGTATGCGCGCCACATTTGTCGCCGATCAGCAGGCTGTCGCATTGCGTGTAATTGCGCCCGCTTGTGGCTTTCGGGTGCATCGACACCAGACCGCGATAGGTGTTCTGCGCATGCCCGGCGCTGATGCCCTTGGACACGATACGCGAGCGGGTATTCTTGCCCAGATGCACCATTTTCGTGCCTGTGTCGGCCTGCTGCCAGTTATTGGCGATGGCAATGGAGTAGAATTCCCCCTGGCTTTCATCGCCGCGCAGGATGCAGGACGGATATTTCCATGTGATCGCCGACCCGGTTTCCACTTGCGTCCACATCACCTTCGCGCGGTCCTCGCGGCAATCCGCGCGTTTGGTGACGAAATTGTAGATCCCGCCCTTGCCGTTCTCATCGCCCGGATACCAGTTCTGCACGGTCGAATACTTCACCTCGGCATCTTCCAGCACGACGATTTCCACCACCGCGGCATGAAGCTGATGCGTGTCGCGCTTGGGCGCTGTGCAGCCTTCGAGATAGCTGACATGGCTGCCTTTTTCGGCCACGATCAGGGTGCGCTCGAATTGCCCCGTATTTTCCGCATTGATGCGGAAATAGGTCGACAATTCCATCGGGCATTTCACCCCGGCGGGGATGTAGACGAAGCTGCCATCGGAAAATACGGCCGAATTCAGCGCCGCGAAATAGTTGTCATTCTGCGGCACGACCGAGCCGAGATACTTCTTCACCAGTTCGGGATGATCCTGCACAGCCTCGGAGATCGAACAGAAGATGACCCCTGCTTCGGCCAGTTCCTTCTTGAAGGTCGTGCCAAGGCTGACGGAAT
>SLQN01000003.1 GCA_007131465.1 Paracoccaceae bacterium | reverse complement strand
TGTCGCGGTGTGCCGCGCGACGAAGCCCTGCGCGTCGCGCTGGAGGCGGCACGCGTTCATGTGACAACCCCTGCGCCCTAGACTGAAGGAGCCGAGAAATGCCTGCTACGCCCGATACACCCGCCCCGATCCGCTACGCCCCCGAGGTTCTGGACGCGCGCGCGGCGGACCAGCCGATTGTAGCCCTTGAATCCACCATCCTGACGCATGGCATGCCCTATCCGCAGAACCTTCAGATGGCCGGGCAGGTCGAGGCCGATATCCGCGCGTCAGGGGCCGTGCCTGCGACCATTGCCGTTATGGAAGGCCATATCCGTATCGGGCTGGAACCCGAGGCCCTGTCGCGTCTGGCCCAGACCCGCGATGCCATGAAGCTCAGCCGTGCCGATCTGGCGGTGGCGCTGGCAAGCGGGCGCATCGGGGCCACCACAGTTGCCGCGACGATGATCTGCGCGCATCTGGCCGGGATCGAGGTTTTTGCGACGGGTGGCATTGGCGGGGTTCACCGCGGCGCGGAGATTAGCTTTGACATTTCCGCCGATCTTCAGGAACTGGCGCAGACCCGCGTCACGGTTGTCGCCGCCGGGGCCAAGGCCATTCTGGACCTTGCAAAGACGCTGGAAGTTCTTGAAACCCTTGGTGTTCCTGTCATCGCCTATGGGCAGGACGCCCTGCCCGCCTTCTGGTCGCGCGACAGCGGTCTGAGAGCGCCGCTCCGCCTGGACAGTGCCTCCGAGATTGCCGCGAGCCATCTCATGCGCGCGCGACTGGGCCTGCCGGGGGGGCAACTTGTCGCCAACCCGATCCCGCGAGAGGCGGAAATCCCTGCCAGCACCCTTTCCCCCCTGATCGCGCAGGCGGTGGCCGAGGCCGAAGCGCAGGGCATTCAGGCCAAGGATGTCACGCCGTTCCTGTTGTCGCGCATTGTTGAACTGACCGAAGGCGCATCGCTGCGCGCGAATATCGCGCTTGTGCGCAGCAATGCGCGGCTGGCAGCGGAAATCGCGCGCGCACTCGCGGTGGCGCGTCTTGCATAACAACAGGCCCTGCGCCATGTAGGCGTCATCACCCCCGCAAGAGGATTGCAGATGAGCCAAGACCACGGAAAACGCGGCCCGATCGGGTCGGTGCGCAGCAATTTCCTGGCCGGGCTCGCCGTGATCGCGCCGGGGGTGCTGACAATCTGGCTGGTCTGGAATGTCATCACATGGATCGACGGTATTGTGCTGAATTTCATCCCCAACCGGTTTCATCCGCAAAGCTTCATCGGATGGGATGTGCCCGGTGTTGGCGTGGTGGTGTTCTTTGTCTTCACGCTGATCATGGGATATTTCACCAAGGGGCTGATCGGGCGCACGCTGGTCGGCTGGGGCGAACGCATTGTCGAGACGATGCCGGTCATCCGCTCGATCTACAACGCCGTCAAGCAGATTGCCGAGGCTGTCATTGCCCGCAAGACCCCCAGTTTCGAGCGCGCCTGCCTTGTGCAATATCCGCGACCGGGCATGTGGGCCGTGGCCTTCATCGCCACTGTCACGCGCGGCGAAGTGGGCGATCATCTTGCCCAGAATGATGAAATGGTGTCGATCTTCCTGCCCTCGACCCCGAACCCGACGACGGGTTTCCTGCTGTTCGTGCCGCGCGCGGATGTGATCGAACTGGACATGCCGATCGAGGATGCGGCGAAGCTCGTCATCTCGGCCGGGCTTGTCTATCCCGAGCCGCGCAAGGGACGCGGGGCGCTGCCGCTCAGCCAAACATCTCCTCAAGGTTGACCGTTTCGCGTTCGTTGATATCGGCCTTGTGCCGGGTCAGGAACACATCAGCGGCGCTGCGCCCGGCTTCTTTCAGGACATGCAGCAGATAGGGCGTCGGCGTTACCTTGCTGGTCACGGAAAGCGTAGTCATCAGCGCATCATCGGAGACCATGTGCACCAGCACATCCTTCATGCTGCCAGGCGGCATCGTGCCATCCGCGATCAGCCGCTTGACAAACTTGATCGCCCGCAATTCCCGCAGCAGCGAGGAATTGAAGCTGATCTCGTTGATACGGTTCTGGATGTCCTGCGGGGTTTGCGGGATTTCGTCGCGCAACAGCGGGTTGATGTTCACGATCACGATGTCATCAGGCAGATGCGCGCGAAACAGCGGGTACAGGGCCGGGTTGCCCGTATAGCCACCGTCCCAGTAGGCCTCGGTCGTGCCGGTCTTCTGGTCGACAATCTCGACGGCCTGAAACAGGGTCGGAAGACAGGCCGAAGCCATGATCACCGCGCCCGACACCTCGTCCCCGGAAAAGACACGAATCTTGCCCGTGCGCACATTGGTCGCCGCGATATGCAACTCCGGACCCTCCTGCGCGCAGACCTGATCGTAATTCAGTGACTGCACCACAGGTTCCAGTGGGTTGCGATAAAGGGGGCCGTATTGGTAGGGGCTCGTGACAAGCGCGGCCACATTCATGGGCGAGACCGGCATCATCGCCTCCATCCATGAATTGACCATGCCGACCGACGGCAGCGCCTGCGCAATCCAGCCAGTCAGGCGCAGATCATGCACGGCGCCGACCTGGTGCCAGATCCGGTCCAGCAGAACCCGCGCGCCCGCGCGCCCGCCCTGCGTATAGCCCGCCTTCAGCGCGGCACCGTTCAGCGCACCCGCCGATGTACCCGAAATCGCGGCAATCTCGACATCGTCTTCCTGCAACAGCCGGTCCAGAACGCCCCAGGTGAAGGCGCCATGCGCGCCGCCGCCCTGAAGGGCCAGATTGATCCGTTTGACCATCTTCATGCTCCACAATACGGGCAGCGCCAGCCCTGCCCTCAGCCTATCGAAACCCGAAGCCCGTCTCGGGCACTCAAAGCGCGGTCCAGCCACCATCTACTGAAATGGTTGTCCCGGTGATCTGCGCAGCCGCATCGGAACACAGAAACACCGCAGTCCCGCCCATCTGTTCGACCGTCGCGAATTCTCCCGACGGTTGGCGCGCCAGCATGACCTGCTTGATGACCGTTTCGCGGTCCATGCCGTGGGTCTTCATCTGGTCGGGGATCTGCTTCTCGACGATCGGGGTCAGAACATAGCCGGGACAGATGGCATTGGCCGTGATGCCCTTTCCGGCGGCTTCCAGCGCGGTGGTCTTGGTCAGCCCGACAACCCCGTGCTTCGCGGCGATATAGGCAGCCTTGTAAGGGCTGGCCGTCAGGCCATGCGCCGAGGCGATGTTGATCACCCGCCCCCAGCCCGCCGCATACATCCCCGGCAGGGCAGCGGCGGTCGTGTGAAAGGCCGATGACAGGTTGATCGCGATGATCGCGTCCCATTTGTCGGCCGGAAATTCCTCGATCTTCGCGACATGCTGGATCCCGGCATTGTTGATCAGGATATCGCAGCCCCCTGCCGTCTCGATCAGGGCGCGGCAGTCGGCAGGCTTCGACATGTCGGCCTGAATATAGCGGACATCACTGCCGGTGTCGGCGGCGATTTCGGCGGCAAGGGCGTGATCTTCCGCCGAATCGGTGAAGGAATTGATCACCACAGCCGCCCCTGCGCGGGCCAGTTCGCGGGCAATCCCCAGCCCGATGCCCGAATTCGACCCCGTAACCACAGCGCGTTTTCCCGAGAGTTGCATCTCTCATCTCCTCAATCTCATTTCTCTGCTGTGCAGCATAGCCGCTGCGCAGACAATGACCAGAGCAGTGACACAGCCAGCCCGGGTGCGAAACGATCACGGATGCATCAGGCACGCTGTCGCAGCCCAAAAAAAACGCCCGCACAAGGCGGGCGTCAGTTATTGAGGCAGGTTTCATACAGGCAAGAAACCTATCGAGCAG
>SLQN01000141.1 GCA_007131465.1 Paracoccaceae bacterium | reverse complement strand
GTGCCGCTGAGGCGGCGCTGATTCCTCCAGAGGCGGACAGGTCGGCGGCCAGAAGACGAAAGCCGGAAAATCATGATCGGAAACCGGAAACGGGAAAGCGGAATCGAAGCCGCCACAACCGAATCAAGTTGGTTGCCAAAGTCGAAGCCCAGTCGCAGAATGGAATCCCAACAAGGCCAGCCAGAGGACGACTCCGTCGCCCCTGCTGGCTGCCGTTAGGCTTCCGAGAATGAAAGAAACTCACGACAGATGAACAAGAAGGCGCTCACAGAGGCGGATATCCGCACCAAGTTCATTACCCCCGCGCTGGTCGGCGAAAACGGCGAGAAGTGGGACGTGATGACGCAAATCGCCGAGGAGAAATACTTTACCAAGGGCCGTGTGATAGTTCGCGGCAAGACGGTCAAACGCGGCGAGGCGAAGAAGGCGGACTACCTTCTCTTCTACAAGCCGAATATTCCGCTGGCCGTCATCGAAGCCAAGGACAATACCCGCTCAGTTGGAGCCGGGATGCCCCAAGCGCTAGAGTACGCCGAAATCCTCGATGTGCCATTCGCCTACAGCTCGAACGGTGATGCCTTTCTTGAACACGACCGTACCGTCACTTCCGGCACCGTCACGCGGGAAATTCCCCTCGACCAGTTCCCTTCGCCACAGGAACTCTGGCAGCGCTACTGCGCGGCCAAGGGTTGGAGCGACACCCAACAACAGGTCAACACCCAGGACTACTACGACGACGGCTCCGGGAAGTCTCCGCGCTACTACCAGCACATCGCCATCAACCGCACCGTGGAAGCCATCGCCCGAGGCGAGAATCGTGTCTTGCTCGTCATGGCGACCGGGACCGGCAAGACCTACACGGCCTTTCAGATCATCTGGCGTCTGTGGAAGGCCGGAGCTAAGAAGCGCATCCTCTTCCTCGTGGACCGCAACATCCTTGCCGACCAGACAAAGACCAACGATTTCAAGCCATTCGGCCAGGCCATGACCAAGATCACTAACCGCACGGTGGACAAGTCGTTCGAAGTCTACCTCTGCCTTTACCAGGCCGTCACCGGCACCGATGAGGAGCAGAACATCTACAAGCAATTCTCTCCCGATTTCTTCGACCTCGTCATCGTGGATGAGTGTCACCGTGGCAGCGCCGCGGATGACGCCCGCTGGCGACAGGTGCTGGAGTACTTCAACTCGGCAACGCAGATCGGTCTCACCGCGACGCCCAAGGAAACCCGCGAGGTTTCCAACATCGAGTACTTCGGCGAGCCACTCTTTATGTATTCGCTCCGCCAGGGCATCGCCGACGGATTCCTCGCCCCCTATAAGGTAGTCCGTATCGGTCTCGACAAGGACCTCGACGGGTGGCGGCCGGAAGACGGGCAGACGGACAAGTACGGCCAGGTCATCGAAGACAGGGAATACAATGCCAGTGATTACGACCGCGATCTCATCCTCGAAAAACGCACGGCGGTTGTGGCCGCCAAAGTGACCGAATTCCTTCGCGCCACCAACCGCTTTGCCAAGACCATTGTCTTCTGCGAGAACATTGACCACGCCGAACGGATGCGTCAGGCCATGGTCAACGCAAACCCCGACCTTGCCGCCGCCAACGCCAAATACGTCATGCGCATCACCGGCGACAACGACGAAGGCAAGGCCCAACTTGACAACTTCATTGATCCAGAGTCCACCTACCCAGTCGTCGCCTGCACCTCCCGGCTTATGACCACGGGCGTGGATGCCCAGACCTGCCACCTGATCGTGCTCGACAAGATCATTAACTCATCTGCGGAGTTCAAGCAGATCATCGGGCGCGGCACCCGCATCAACGAGGACTACGGCAAGTTCTTTTTCACCATCATGGATTTCCGCCGAGCCACCTCGAAATTCGCCGACCCCGATTTCGACGGGCCCCCCGTTCAGGTGTACGAGCCCGGCCCCGACGATCCGCCAATCCCCCCGGACGAACTGCCACCCGAGCCGCCGACCGGTGAGGAACCGCCGGAACCCCCGTTGCCCCCCGATACCGGTCCCGGCGGTGACGCCCCCCAACCGCGCACCCGCTACTACGTGGACAACGTCCCCGTCCGCGTCGTCATGGAACGCGTCCAGTTCCTCGACGAATATGGAAAGCTCATCACCGAATCGCTCACCGACTATACCCGCAAAGCCGTCCACAAAAACTACGCCTCCCTCGACGACTTCCTCAACATCTGGAACGCCGCCGCGAGGAAACAGGCCATCGTCGAGCTGCTTGCCAGCCAGGGAGTTTTCATCGAGGAACTCGCCGAACAGGTCGGCCGCGACTATGACCCCTTCGATCTCGTCTGCCACGTCGCCTTCGACCAACCGCCGCTCACGCGCCGGGAACGCGCCGAACGGGTCAAGAAGCGCAACGTCTTCGGGAAGTACGGAGCCAAGGCCAGCGCCGTTCTGGAAGCCCTGCTCCAGAAGTACGCCGACAGCGGCATTGCCAGCGTCGAATCGCTGGAAATCCTCAAGGTAGACCCGCTGCGCGCCTTCGGAACCCCTGTGGAGATCGTCAAACTTTTCGGTGGCCGGGACAACTATCTCGCCGCCATCCGTGAACTTGAAACCGCGTTATACGATGAGGCCGCCTGAACTATGCTCGTAGTGAACCCATTCGGCGAGTACTTGGTATACGTTGACGAAAGCGGTGATCACAACCTCACCCGGATCGACCCTCAGTTTCCAGTGTTTGTCCTGCTTTTTGCAACATTTAGCAAGAACGCCTATGTCAACCAAGTCTGTCCTGACCTTCAGCGCTTCAAATTCGAGTTTTGGGGCCATGATGAGGTCGTACTCCACGAGCATGAAATTCGGAAGCCGTTTGGCGATTTTCTGATGCTTATTCAAGAGCCTGTTCGCACCCGTTTTCTTGCTCGGCTGAACCAGCTAATGGCATCCTTGCCGACGATGCTTGTCGCAGTTGTCATCGACAAGAACGCATTCTTAAATCGCTATCATAAACCTGTAAACCCTTATGAATATGCTTTAGAGACAGGGCTGGAGCGCATTTATCGCCACCTCGATGGCATAGGGCAGGGAAGTAAGACGACCCCCATCATCGTTGAACGGCGGGGCCGCAAAGAAGATGCCGAGCTTGAATTGGCCTTTCGACGTGTCTGCGACGGGCACAATGCATTGAACAGGCCATTCCCGCTTCATCTTGTTATGATTCCAAAGTCAGCCAACTCCGCCGGTCTTCAGTTGACAGATCTTATGGCGCGTCCGGTTGCTCTCAAGCATCTGCGGCCTGGACAACCCAATCGCGCTTTCGACATCATTAACGACAAGTTCCGCCGCAGTCCGGCGGGAAAAGTGGAGGGCTGGGGAATCAAAGTCTTGCCCTGAAACTGCGAAGGGCCCCCGGGAAATCCCAGAAGCCCAGCGCCGACCGGATATTTCCAGTCCAACTTAACTATAAACTCCCACAACCCGTACTTTCAGTCAAACCAAATAGGATATTCATCTCATGCCTAACGTCTCCAACGTCGTCAAAGCCATTCAGGACATCATGCGCAAGGACGCCGGAACCTACGGCGACGCTCAGCGCCTGGAACAACTCGGCTGGATGTTCTTCCTCAAAATCTTCGACGACCGCGAGCACGAAATGGAACTCCTGCGCGACGCCTACAAATCCCCGCTCCCCTCGCACCTTCGCTGGTCCGCCTGGGCCAAGGACGAGGAAGGCATCACCGGCGAAGCACTGCTCGATTTCGTCAACAACACCCTCCTGCCCAAGCTCAAGGCCCTGACCGGCGGCGACCGGATGCATTCCCTACCCCGCGCGCCGTCACCCAGTTCATCGTCGAGC
>SLQN01000254.1 GCA_007131465.1 Paracoccaceae bacterium | reverse complement strand
GATGCCTATCCGGCCTCGGCGGATGAGGAAGGCGATCCGGTGTCGCTGGCAGAGGCACGGTCACTGACCTTCGCGCATCGCCGCAAGGCGCTGCTGATCTCGACCCCAACCATCCGGGGACTGAGCCGGATCGAGCGGGAATTCGAGGCCAGCGACCAGCGGCGCTATGTCGTGCCATGCCCACATTGCGGGCATCGGCAATGGCTGCGGTTTGAACGCCTGCGCTGGGACAAGGGCCGCCCCGACACGGCAGAATACCATTGCGAGGGGTGTGAGAAACCCATCGCGGAACACCACAAGACGCAGATGCTGGCCGCGGGCGAATGGCGCGCGGCAGCACAATCGGCGGACCCGCACACAGTCGGCTATCACCTCTCGGCGCTCTACTCGCCCATCGGCTGGCTCAGTTGGGCCCGGATCGCACGCGCCTGGGAGGCAGCACAGGGCAATGACGAGGCCATGCGCGCGTTTCGCAACACCATTCTGGGCGAGACCTGGTTCGAGACGGGCGAAGCCCCGGACTGGCAGCGGCTGGCAGAGCGGCGGGAAGACTGGAAGCCAGGCACAGTGCCCGCAGGTGGGCTGTTCCTGACCGCAGGCGCTGATGTGCAAAAAGACCGGATCGAGGTGGATGTCTGGGCCTGGGGGCGCGGACTGGAAAGCTGGCTGATCGACCATATCGTGATCGAGGGCGGCCCGGGCGACCCATCGTGCTGGCAAACGCTGACCAACCTGCTGGGACGCACATGGCAGCATGAAAGCGGTCAGCACCTGACCATTGCGCGGCTCGCGATCGACACCGGCTATGAAACCAGCGCAGTTTACGCGTGGGCGCGGCAGGTGGGCTTTGCGCAGGTCGCGCCGGTCAAGGGTCTCGAGGGGTTCAACCGGTCCAGCCCGGTGACGGGCCCGACCTATGTCGATGCAACCATCGGTGGCAAGCGGCTGCGGCGCGGCGCGCGGCTCTGGTCCGTTGCCACGGCGACCTTCAAGACTGAGACCTATCGCTTCCTGCGGCAGGACCGACCAACGCCGGAAGAGATCACCGCCGGTGCCTCGTTTCCGGCGGGCACCGTGCATCTGCCGACATGGGCCGACAGCGAATGGCTGAAGCAGCTGACCGCAGAGCAGCTGATCACCGTGAAGAGCAAGCGCGGGTTCAGCAAACTTGAATGGCAGAAACTGCGCGAGCGCAACGAGGCGCTGGACTGCCGGGTCTATGCGCGGGCTGCCGCATGGATCGCCGGCGCCGACCGCTGGCCCGAGGCGCGGTGGGCGGAGTTGGCGGCCCAGCTGGCGGTGGACACGGCCCCGTCCGCGCCCGACGCAACTACAGGTGCGGCGACATCAGTGCGGCCATCTGCGCGACGGCGGACTATGCGGTCAAGTTACATGGGGTGATCGATGGCCAATCCAGCAGACCTTCGCGCCCGCCGCGACGCCCTGTCTGCGCAGCGGTCCTCTGGCGTGGCGCGCGTCAGCTATGACGGCAAGACGGTTGACTATCGCTCCGTGGCGGAGATCGACCGCGCGCTTGAGGCGCTGGATCGCGAGATCGCCGCGGCCGAAGGACGGCGGATGGTGCGGCAGGTCCGCGTGACGACCAGCAAGGGACTGTAAGAATGGGTCTGCTCGACAGGTTCCGCCGCCCTGAAACTGGCGGGCCGAATGGGGTGCGCGCCCGTCTCGAAGGGGCGATGGCGCGGCGCCGGCTGCGGGGCTGGAACCCGCCGCTGGAGAACATCAACGCGTTGGTCGCATCGGGCGGCCCGCGGCTGCTGGCCCGCGCGCGGGAGTTGGTGGTCACCAACGGCTATGCGGCGAATGCCTGCGAAGCGTTCGCGGCGAACCTCGTCGGCGATGGAATCAAGCCCTCGTCGCTGATCGACGATGCGACCCTGCGCGACCGGGTCCAGAAACTCTGGCTGGCCTGGACCGACGAGGCAGATGCTGACGGCCTGACCGACTTCTACGGCCTGCAGGCCATGGTCGCGCGCGAGATGTTCGTCGCGGGCGAGTGCTTCGTCCGGCTGCGGCCCCGGCGCGCGGAGGACGGATTGCTGGTGCCATTCCAGTTGCAGCTTCTGCAATCCGAGATGCTGCCCTTCGAGAAGACGGAGACAGCCGCCAATGGCAACCGCATCCGCTGCGGGATTGAATTCGACCTGATCGGCCGGCGCGTGGCCTATCATTTCCGCCGCAGCCATCCGGGCGACAGCACGGATCGCCGCGTGGCCGTGCCCGAAACGGTACGCGTGCCGGCAGAGGATGTGCTGCATATCTATCGTCCGCTGGATGCGGGTCAGATCAGGGGCTTGCCGCATGTCGCGCCTGCCATGGTGCGGCTGTTCCTGCTCGATCAGTATGACGACGCCGAACTCGACCGCAAAAAGACGGCCGCGATGTTCGCGGGATTTATCACCAAGACCGCGCCGGAAGAGCCGATGCTGGGGGAAAGCGAGGCGGACCTGGACGGCACCGCCATCGCCAGCCTTGAGCCGGGCACCATGCAGGTGCTGCTGCCGGGCGAGGATGTGAAGTTCTCGTCGCCCGCGGATGTAGGCGGAGGTTATGAAGCGTTCCAGTACCGGACCTTGCTGGCCGTGTCGGCCTCGCTGGGCCTTCCATACCATCTGGTCACGGGCGATGTGCGACAGGCCAACTATTCGTCCTTGCGCGCAGAACTGGTCGAATTCCGCCGCCGCGTGCAGCAGCTTCAGCACGGGGTGATCGCGCATCAGCTCTGCCGTCCCGTCTGGGCGCGCTGGATGGAGATGGCGCAGCTGGCAGGCCGGTTGGACCTCGCGGATCCAGTTGCCGCGCGCGCAGTGCAATGGATCCCGCCGCGCTGGGATTGGGTCGATCCGCTGAAAGATATCCAGGCGCAAATCCTCGCCATGGAAGCAGGCATCACCTCGCGGCGCAAGGTGGTCGAGGGCACGGGCTACGATGTCGAGGAAGTCGACCGCGAGAATGCGGTGGACGCCAGACGCGCCGCCGATCTGGGGCTGCATTACCGCACCAGCCCCGGCGAAACCCAAGGCGCGCGAGCGACACCGGCGCGGCGGCCAGACGCAGAGGGCGCGGCCGTTGATGGCACAGGGCGCGACAGCGCCAGCACACAGGAGTAAAGCGATGAACAGCTGGTACACGATCCGCGCTCGGGCCTCCGGGGCGGAAGTGCTGATCTATGACGAAATCGGAGCTTATGGCGTCAGCGCCAAGGGGTTTCTGGCCGAACTCGGCGCGCTGCCGGATGACGCACCCATCGATCTGCGCCTCAACAGCCCCGGCGGGTCAGTCTTTGACGCGGTGGCGATTTACAATGCGCTGACCCGTCATGCAGGGGCTGTCACTGTCTGGATCGACGGCATCGCCGCATCGGCCGCCAGCTACATCGCCATGGCGGGCGACGAGATCGTCATGCCGGAAAATGCGTTCCTGATGATCCATGATCCCTCGGGCATTGTCATGGGAACGGCTGCGGATATGCGCGACATGGCAGGCGCGCTCGACAAGATGGCCGCCAGCATGACGCGCGGCTATGCCGCCAAAGCGGGCAAGCCCGAGGCTGAGATTGCCGCGCTCATGGCGGCAGAGACCTGGTTCGACGCCAAGGACGCGCTGGAGTTGGGGCTGGCCACGCGTATGGAAAAGCCCGTGCGCATTGCCGCCAGCTTCGACATTGGCCGGTTCCGCAATGCGCCGCCCGAACTCGTCGAAGCCGTCGCGGGACCGGCAGATGTCGCGGACGGGACCGACATCGTTGCGGGTGACGATGATGTTGCAGTGGGGGACGATCCACCGCCCGATGATGATCCCGCGAGCAAGGTTCCCG
>SLQN01000413.1 GCA_007131465.1 Paracoccaceae bacterium | reverse complement strand
GGACGCGCGCGCGGGCCGAGGCGCTGGCCGCTGCGCTGGACCATCCCGTGACGGTTCTGGACTGGGAGCGATATGCGGACCATCTGCCCCGGGCGGCGCTGGTGGTAAACACCACCTCGTTGGGGATGGCGGGTCAGGCCCCGCTGGGCCTGCCTGCCGCGCTGTTGACCCCCGCCGCCGTTGTGACCGATATTGTCTATACGCCCCTGGAAACCCCGCTTCTGCGCGAAGCGCACGCGCGGGGCTGCCGGGTGGTCGATGGGTTGGGGATGCTCTTGCATCAGGCCGTGCCGGGGTTCGAGCGGTGGTTCGGCCTGCGCCCCGACGTGACGCCAGAGTTGCGGCGCGCGGTGCTGGCCGGATGAGCGCGTATCGGCTGGGGCTGACCGGATCCATCGGCATGGGCAAATCCACGACGGCCGGGTTTTTCCGCGACATGGGTGTGCCGGTCTGGGATGCGGATGCGGCAGTGCATCGCCTCTACGGTGCGGGGGGCGCGGCGGTTGGGCCGGTGGGGGCGCTGTGCCCGGCGGCTGTTGGCCCCGAGGGCGTGGACCGCGCGGTGCTGAAGGACTGGATTGCGCAGGACGATACGGCGCTGGCGCGGCTGGAGGCGGTCGTACATCCGCTGGTGGCGCAGGACCGCGCCGCGTTCATCGCCGCGGCGGGGGCGCCGCTGGTCGTGCTGGACATACCGCTGCTGTTCGAAACCGGGGCGGATGTGGATGGCGTGCTGGTTGTCAGCGCCCCGCCCGAGGTGCAGCGCGCGCGCGTTCTGGCGCGGCCCGGCATGACGGAGGCGCATCTGGAGTCCATACTGGCCCGCCAGATGCCCGATGCCGAAAAGCGCGCCCGCGCCGATTTCGTGATCGAGACACTGGATCTGGACAGCACGCGCGCCGCGGTGCAGGATCTGGTGGCAAAGCTGGGGGGCAGATGATGCGTGAACTGGTGCTGGACACCGAAACCACAGGGCTGGAGCCGGGCGAGGGCCACCGGATTGTCGAGATCGGGATGGTCGAGCTGGTCAACCTGATGCCGACCGGGCGCACCTATCATCAATATATCAACCCCGAACGCGCCATGCCGCCGGAGGCGTTTGCCGTGCATGGGCTGGGCGATGAGTTCCTGCGCGACAAGCCGGTTTTCGCGCAGATCGTGGACGGGTTTCTGGAATTTCTGGGCGACGACCGTCTGGTTATTCATAACGCGGCCTTTGACATGAAATTCCTGAATGCCGAATTGGGCTGGGCGCAGCGCCCGGGGCTGGAGTTCACGCGCGCTTTTGATACGCTGACGCTGGCGCGCAAGAAATTCCCCGGCTCGCCCGCGTCGCTGGATGCGCTGTGTCGTCGGTTCGCCATCGACAATTCAACGCGCACGCTGCATGGCGCGCTTCTGGACAGCGAAATCCTGGCCGAGGTCTATCTGGAACTTCTGGGCGGCCAACAGCCCGATTTCGCCCTGAGCGCGCGCAATGATGTGCGCGGCACGGGGGGCGGGACGGGCGCAATGCCGCGCCGCGCCAAACCCTTGCCGCCGCGCCTGACAGAGGCAGAACGCGCGGCACATGGTGAATTCGTCGCCGGGCTTGGCGCGGGCGCGGTCTGGCGGAAATATTCGGGGGCGTGAGCGACTGCCCCGGGCCGTGAGGGCCGGGGCAGTGGCGTCAGTTGGCGACAGGCGTTTCGGTCTTTTGCGCCTGCAAGGCGGCCTGACGCTGCAATTCCTGCTTGTAGAGGGCCAGGAAATCCACCGTGTCGAGGTTCAACGGCGGGAAACCGCCATCGCGGGTGACATCGGAAATGATGCGCCGCGCGAAAGGGAAGATCATGCGCGGGCATTCGATCAGCAAAAACGGGTGTAACTGTTCCTTTGGCACGCCTTCGATCAGGAAGAGCCCCACATAGTCCAGTTCCACGATGAACAGGGTTTCGCCATCGGATTTGTTCTTCGAAGTAATCTTGAACTTGGTCGCCACGTCATACTGGTTTTCCGTCTCGCGCTTGTTTGCGTCAAGGCTGACCTGCACCTGAATGTCGGGCTGCACATTGGAGCCTTGCAGTTTTTTCTGCGCGGCCACATTCTCGAACGAGAGGTCGCGCATGTATTGTGCCATGATGCGCATATTGACCTTGGGCGGGGTGGCCGTGCCGGGGGTCGCGCCATTTGTGGCGGCTTCGCCCTGCGGTTCGGATTCCGTCATTTCAAACTCCTTGGTTGATGTCATGCCGGATGGGAGGCCGGACGTGTGGATTTGGCCCGTTGTGGATGCGGGGCCGGATTGGCGAGGGTTCTAGCATCGCGGGGACATACGCTCAATCCCGGTTTTCGGGGCCGCCGCTGCGTGGGGGGTGTGGCGGCAGGGTCGGTGGCGTGTCGGTGTTGTCCTGGCGCTCGGTATGGGGTTCGTAGTCGCCCTCGATAATGACAGCTCCCCGTGTCTGACCCTGTGTCTGACCCCGTGTCTGAACTGTCTTTATCCGCAACAGCAGCCGCGCGAGGATCAGCATGCGCAGGGGAGGCACCAACAGCAACAGGCCCAGGGCATCGGTCAGGAACCCCGGCAGCACCAGCAGCACGGCCCCGATCAGGCGCAGCGCCGAATGCGCGAGCGGGCTTGCGGGGCTGGCATCGCGGTCAAGGGCCGCGCGCACGTCCTGCGCATTGCGATGCGGCTCGAGCCGCATGAGGACAAGCCCCAGCGCGGCAGTGAACAAAATCTCGGCCAGCGTCCCGATCACGCCGATGTGTCCGCCGATCTGGACGAAAAGTGCGATCTCGATCAGGGGAATCGCGATAAAGATCAGTAAAATCCACATAACCTTGCCCTTCGTGGCGAACATCGGGTCGCATGTGGTGGACTCAAGGTGCAACCCGCCTTACATAGGCATCTGACGTGCCATACCAACCCTTGGCCGAGGAAACAATGGAACCAGCCGTGATCCAGCTTCTTATTCTTGCCGGCATTGCCGTCTTTCTGATTCTGCGCCTGCGCTCGGTGCTCGGGTCGCGGGACGGATTCGAGCAAAAGACGCCTCTGCCCCGGCAGGGGTCGGGTCCCGATGGGCCGGGCAAACCGCGCTTCGAGGTGATCGAGGGCGGGCCGGATACCGATATAACCGATCATGTGCCTGAAGGGTCGGATATGGCCAAGGCCCTGGGCCGGATGAAGGCCACGGACCCGGAATTCAGCGTCGATGAATTCCTGCAGGGCGCGCGCGGGGCCTATGAGATGATCCTGATGGCGTTCGAATCCTCTGATCTCGACCCGATCCTGCCGTTCCTGTCGCGCGATGTATATAACAGTTTTGACGAAGTGGTGCAGTTGCGCGAACAGCAGGGGCTGCGCGTGGATGCGACCTTTGTGGGGCTGCGCGAGCTGAGCATCGTGGACGCGACGTTCAACGAGGACACAAGCGAGGGCGAGATCACCATCAAGTTCATCAGTGAATTGACATCGGTGGTGCGCAAGGCCGAGAGCGGCGAGGTTGTCGAGGGCGATGCGACCGCGATCAAACGCCAGAAAGATGTCTGGACCTTCGCGCGCGACATGTCGTCGGACAGCCCGAACTGGAAGCTGGTGGCCACCGGGGAATGACCCGGAAGCGGCGAGATCTGACACCCGAGGATCGGGAGATATGGGGCCGCGTGGTGCAGACTGCGCGGCCTTTGTCGTCCGGGCTGTCGTCTGCGCAGCGGTTCGAACCCGAGGCCGCGCCCGGGCCGCAAGCCGCGCCGCGCCCGCAGGGCAGCGCCGTGTCCGCGCGCGCCGTGCTGCGTCCCAACCCGACCGGCCCGCCGCCGCGCCATGACCTTGCGCCGCCCTTGTCGGATGC
>SLQN01000097.1 GCA_007131465.1 Paracoccaceae bacterium | reverse complement strand
CGCGCGCGCGCGACCTCCACATTGGCCCAGGCAACCCCTACATTCTGCACCACTTCGGCCACAGTCTGATGCAGCGCGGACCGCGCCGCGTCACGCTGTGCATTGGCCTGACGATAAAGCGAATTCAACTGCCCGCCCGAATAGACCGGCACCGAAAAATTTACGCCTGCCGTCGCCGTGGTGCTGCTGGGGGTGTTGGAATTGAACTGCCGCCCGACCGAAGCCGACCCTCTGACAGTCCCGCGCCGCTGGGCATAGACCCGCTCGGCAGTCAACTCGGCTGCCATGACCTCGTGCTGGGCGCGCAGTACCTGCGGATGGGTCCGCCGCGCGATATCCTGTGCGACCTGAAGGGAATTGGCCGTATGCGGCAAGGCCGGGGGCGGAGGCAACTGCCCCGGATACTGGCCAGTGGCCAGATTATACGCCTCACGCGCGAATTCCCGGTCGCCTTCGGCAGCGGCCAGCATGGACCGCGCCGCCGCGAGCCGCGCTTCGGCCAGCGAAACATCGGTGCGGGTAATCTCGCCCAGTTCGAACCGTTCCCGCGCGGCGTTGAGTTCCTGCGAAATCACGCGCAGGGTCGCCTGACGCAGGGCCACGGCTTCGGTGGCACTGCGGACATCCATGAAGGCCGAAACCGCGTTCTGCATGACGCGCTGCTCTACATCGACCAGCGCCTGACGCGTCGCCAGAACGCGCGCCTTCGCCGCTTCCTGCGCCAGCTTGCCGCGTCCGAAATCGATCAGTGTGACTTCAGCGGCAAGTTCAAAGCTCAGGCTCAGCGAATTGGCCTGCTGCGAGTTGTAGCGCGCCTGCGCATTCGTCACGAAATTCAGGACCGGGCGCAGCGCAGCGAGTTCCTGCGCCACATCCTCATCCGCTGCGCGTAGCAGGGCGCGGTTCTGTTCCAGAAGGTTGGAACCGCGATAAGCTGCCACCAGCGTATCAGCCAGCGATTGCGCTGCGCCGGTCTGTCCGACCGCAGACAACATCAGGGCCAGTGTCACCACCCGTATCTTGCGTAACATTTCCAAATGCCTTTCGTATCCTTCCCGGCACCCGGCGGTAACCAGAGAATCCCGGAACTCAGAGTGTGAACGCCCGCGCCGTCTCAAACCCCGGCAGAACCGGCGCAGCCGCGTTGAATATGTCACGCCATGTCACATGGTCGCCATTGCGTATGCCCAGCCGAACGATGCCCAACGCGCCTTCCATGAACAGTGCCGCCACGCGCCCGCCCTGCCGCAACTGCGAAACCAAGGCGTCGGGGAAGGTCTCGATCCCGCCCTGAAGCAACATCACGTCATAGGGGGCATAGTCAGGTGCGCCGGCGACAAGCACGGCCTGTTGCAGAACAACGGTTTCCGCGCCCGTCGCCGCCAGGGCCGCTGCGGCTGCTGCGAAAAGGCTTTCGTCTTCTTCGATCGCAACGACAGCTTGCGCCATCCGGTTCAGCACCGCCGAAGAATATCCGGTCCCGCAGCCGATATCGAGCACCAGATCCTCCGAGGTGATCGACAGCGCGTCGATCATCTTGGCAAGGGTGCGCGGCTCCAGCAGCACGCGCTCGCCTTGTAAACTCAGGTTCTCGCCGACATAGGCCGCTTCGACCATCGCATCGGGCACGAATTCCTCGCGCGGGATACGCAGCATCGCGTCGATAATGGGAAACTTGGTCACATCCGACGGACGAACCTGAGTATCCACCATCATTTTCCGGCGAAGCGCAAACTCTGTCATATACTGAACTCTGCAGTTTAGATTTATCCGATTTTTTTGCCACAGAACGCTGCGCCCCGCAACTGCAATGCGGCTTGTCGATGGGTTTTGCCACGCAATATGCTGTGCTATGCGGCAAGGATAACACACTAAGGAAAGGGCGTGTCATGAAACTGAGTGTCTATCTGGCAGGGGAAATCCATACTGACTGGCGCCAGCAGATCATCAGCGGCGCGGGCGATCTGCCGGTCACGTTCAGCGGCCCGGTCACGGATCATGCGGCCTCGGATGATTGCGGCGTGGCGATCCTGGGTGAAGAGGCGCAGAAATTCTGGCACGACCACAAGGGCGCGAAACTCAATGCGATCCGCACACGCAAGGCGTTGCAGGACGCCGATATCGTGGTCGTGCGCTTTGGCGAGAAATATCGCCAGTGGAACGCGGCTTTCGATGCGGGCTTTGCAGCGGCGTTGGGAAAATCCATCATCGTGATGCATGGTGCCGATCACCAGCACGCGCTCAAGGAAGTCGATGCCGCCGCAATGGCGGTGACCGAGACGCCCGAACAGGTGGTTCAGATCCTGCGCTACACATTGCAGGGCAGCCTGCCCTGACCTTCGCACGTCGGGTCTGTGGGCGCGAGAATGCAATTTGCGCAAGTCGCGCGTGCGCGGATATACCGAAGGCTGTTTGTTGAAAAACAGGGAAATCCCATGCTGCAAGAATTCAAGGCCTTCATCGCGCGCGGCAATGCCATGGACATGGCAGTCGGCATCATCATCGGCGCGGCCTTCACGGCAATCGTCACATCGCTGGTCGATGATCTGGTCAATCCGCTGATCGGCATCTTTGTTGGCGGGCTGGATTTCAGCGGCATCAGCTTCGGGGTTGGTGAAGCGCAATTCATGATCGGCAATTTCATCAATGCGGTCATCAAGTTCCTGATCATCGCGTTCGTGGTGTTCCTGCTGGTGCGATTCGTCAACAATCTGGCATCTGCGGCGCGCAGACCAAGACCCCCTGCCCCCGAAGCCCCCAAGGGCCCGACGACCGAAGAGTTGCTGGTCGAGATCCGCGACGCGCTGCGCGCGCGCTGAGGCGGGCCCATGCGGAGCAATGCGCGGCAATGCGGGCCGGGGCAGATCAGATCTCGACGGCAGTTGTCTTGACCACCGTGCGCAGCGCGAAGGACGATTGCATCTGCACCACCCCCGGCAAGCGGCTGAGGTAGCGACGGTGGATGCGCGCGAAATCCTCGGTATCGGCGGCAATGATCTTGAGCAGGTAATCCGCGCTGCCCGCCATCAGATGGCATTCGAGAATATCGGGCACGCGCGCCACCTCGCGCTCAAACGCGTCAAGGATCTCGTCGCTTTGGCCTGACAGCGTGATCTCGACAAAAACCACAGTTGCGCGCCCGATCCGCTTGAGGTCCAGCAGCGCCACATAGGCCGCAATGAACCCCGCGCTCTCCAGCCGCTGCACCCGCCGGTGACAGGCCGAGGGCGACAGATGCACAAGCTCGGCCAGGTCTGCATTGGTGATCCGGCCCTGCCGTTGCAGCACGCGCAGAATGCGGCAGTCTGTCGCGTCTAGCTGCATTGCAGCGCAACCTTCTTGCAAGAAACCGTGATTTATTGCGGATTCCTACACCAGATCGCAATTCAGCGCCAGAAAGTTTCAAAGACTTTCGCGCCACTCGGACGTAGCCTTTGTGGATATCACAGGAGGACAGACATGCTGATCGGGTGCCCCGCAGAGATCAAGCCACAGGAATTTCGCGTCGGGCTGACGCCCAATGCCGCGCAGGAAGCCATCGCCCATGGCCATCAGGTGCTGATGCAGGCGGGCGCCGGGGTCGGGTCCGGCTTTGCCGACAGCGATTACACCGCCATCGGCGCAGCGATGGCCGACACGGCCGAGGAGGTCTTTGCCCGCGCCGACATGGTGGTCAAGGTCAAGGAACCGCAGAGCGCCGAGCGCCGCCAGCTGCGCGAAGGTCAGATCCTGTTCACCTATCTGCACCTTGCCCCGGACCCGGACCAGACCCGCGATCTGCTGGCCTCTGGCGTGACGGCGATTGCGTATGAAACCGTCACCGACAGGCAGGGTGGTCTGCCGCT
>SLQN01000471.1 GCA_007131465.1 Paracoccaceae bacterium | reverse complement strand
CACCCTCAAAACGGAACAGGCCGATCTGGCTCAGCCGGGTGTAGAGGTTGGGCAGGATGTTGATAGCCTGCGTCATTTCCGCAAGCGAATACCCCCCTGCGTCGAAGGGGTTACGGGTGATAGTCATTGTGTTTCTCCAGTAAAAAGGGGGGAGGGATGCCCGCGCGCGGCGATCAGACGTTCTGGCGCGCAACGATCCCGAGGCTGGTCAGTTCCGCGATCTTGGCCGCGCGCTTGGTGTCGTCATCCACCGATGCGTCGAATACCAGCATGCCACGCGCGACGATGGCGGGGCCCCGCTTGATGATGACACCAGTGCGGTCCCCATCCGTGGCATCCACGGCCTCGATCAGAACACCGGCCGCAACCTGGTTGCCGACATCGGGATCAGCAGCTGCATCGGGGGAATGCCCATATTTCGTGGCATTCGCGCCGCTGGTGAACTGTCCCACGACTGTCCCCAGCACATAGTTGGCCCCGGCCAGCAGTGTAACGGCTTCACGGGTAAAGTTCTTACCCAGATCGAATTTCAGAAGATCGCCCTCAGTGGGCGGCTTGACGAGCGGTGCCATGACGATTTCCTTTCAATGGCGGTTGAACGCCGCGACGGTGCCCGTCGCAGCGCAGATCAGTTGGTCAGGCGCGTTGCCGCCTGTGCCGCAGCGCGCTTCGCGGCTGAGACGATCGGGCTTTCCTTGGGCGCCTTCGACGCTGCAGGCCTCGCCGCGAATACAGTCGAGGCCGCATCACGCGCACTCGCCTCATCAAGCACGCGCGCGCGCAGTGCATCGGGGCTGTGCCCCTCGCGAATGGCTTTTGGCACATCGATATTGATGCCAAGCCGTGAGGCCTGCGCCCCGATTTCAGCGATGGCGGCCGCATCGGCGAGCGTGAGCGAGGCCGCTTGCAGGGCTCCTCTCGTCGGGGCGACAGCGCTTGCCGCCTCTTCCGTCTGGACCGGTGCATCCTCGGTCGCGGTCTCGTTCTCTTGCGAGGTCTCGACAACAACTCCTTCTTCAGGTGCAGGTGCAGTTGGCTGGGTTGTATCTGCCACTGGCTGGTGCGTGCTGGCATTCATGGAAAGCTCCTTTTTGCTGCCGCCCTGTGCGGCAATGGGTAGTGCCGCCGAAGGGCGGCGGTGAATGTGATCTGCGAAGCGGGCAAAACCCGTGCGCATGTCCGAGACCTCATCGGCCAGTCCCAGAGCGACGGCGTCCGAACCGCGGAACACGCGCGCCTGTGTGTCGAGCACGGCCTTTGCGTTCAGACGCCCGCTGCGCCCAGCCGCCACAGTGTCGGCAAAAAGCGTGCGCAGGTTTTCGACCTCGCCTTGCAACTGATCGCGTACGGCCTCGGGCAGCGGCTCATAGGGATTGCCATCGACCTTGTGCGCGCCCGCATGGATCATCGTGATCCGGACACCTTCATCACTCAGCCGCTGGCTGTAATCGGCATGCATGAGAAGGATCCCGATACTGCCAACCTCGCCGGTGCGCGGCAGGATGATGCGATCGGCCTGCGATGCCAGCGCATAACCCGCAGACAGCGCCGTCTCGGCCACAAAGGCCCAGACGGGTTTTTGCGCGCGCGCCGAGCGGATTGCATCGGCCAGATCGAAGACACCCGCGACCTGACCACCGAAACTGTCCATTTCCAGCGCAATCCCGCGCACTGACGGATCGGCAACCGCTGCGTCAACCTGCTGGGCCAGCCCCTCATAGGAGGTGCTGCCAGAAGACTCGCCCAGCCAGTCGCCGCGATGCACCAGAGTGCCGGTCATCTCGATGATGGCGATGCCGTCGCGCATGCTGAACATCCGTCGGCCACGATCCGCAAAGCGATGTGCCAGCTCGCCCCCCAGAAGCGACATGCGCGGTGCAACACGGGAGGCCCGCTCCAGCCGGTCATCATCGCCACCATAGCGGGGCAGATGCAGCGTGCCGTCAGTCAGACGCCCGCCAAGCCCGGTCAGGAACGCATGGCCTTTGACCGGGTCCACCATCAGCGGTGTATTGAACACGCGCTGCGCGATCATGCCGAGGGTCATGTGCTACCCCCGCTCCCGACGTTCCGTAAGGGTATCCTCGGGATCGTCATCATCCTCATCCTCTTCCCTTTCATCGCGCTTCTGATCACGCTGCTGTCCCGCCGGGGCGCGCGTTGACGCCCTGGCTGCCCCGCTGAAATCAAGCCCCAGTTCCTGTTCACGCGCGCGCTCGGCCGCGATTTCGCGATCAAGCGTCTCGGCGTCATAGCCGCGCTCGGAAACTGCCTGCGTGCGGCTCTTGAGGCCCGCGGCGATCTGCGCCAGCTCGGCGCTGGTATCCTTGAGCGGATCGACCCAGTCCCAGCGGGTGGGCAGCCATTCACAGGCGAGATAGTCGGGCCGACGCCGCTCATAGGAGGGCAGCGACAGCGCGCCTGCGAGCACGGCACTGTCCATCCAGCGCCGCCAGACCGGCAGGCACATCTGGTAAACCATCACCGAATGCTGCCATGACGACACGCGCCGACGGAATTCCATCAGCGACAAGCGCGAATTCGAGAAATTGCCGCGCGTTACATCGCCGGTCAGATAGCTGTAGGGCAGACCCAGCGCCGCTGCGACCTGCGACAAGGTCCGATACTGGAACGGCTCATAGGTACCGCCGGAATCTGCTGGGGCACCAACTTTCACATCCTGCCCCGGCAGCAGGTTCACGATCGAGCCCGGCGTGACCTCGAGATCATCGCCTTCGTCTGGCAGGAACGGATCCTCGCCTTCGCCCAGCGGGTTGGTGACGAACATCGCATAGAGCGCTGCCACTTTCTTCCGGTCAAGCTCGGCATCATCATACTGATCGAGCAGCAAGAGCTTGATCATGGCCGGCGCAAAGCGCGACACGCCGCGCAGCTGCCCGGCCTCAACCGGATCGAGGATATGCAGCACCTCGGAGGCTGGAACGCGCACTGTCTCGCCTCTGAGGCCCGGCTCGGTCGGATCAGACGGGTGACGGACATGGAAGTGATAGGCCACACGCCGCCCGATCCGGTCGAACTCGATCCCCTGCCGGATCATGTGCCCCTCGATCGCAGCCGGTCGACTGAGTTCAGTCGGCAGCATCTCGGAGGGCAACATCTGCAACTGCAATGGCACACGCAGCCCGTCACCCGGTCTGCGCGCCCGGAACCGGAAGAACACCTCACCTGTCAGAAACACCTCACGCGCCGCGCGGCGCTGCAAGCCGTAGAAATCTGTCAGACCCTCGGAGTCGGCCTCATCTGTCCATGCCAGCCACAGGTCCTGTATTTTCAGCTTGTGGCGCGGTATTGTCACCCGCGCGCTGGGTTTGATCCCGTCGCCCACAGCATTCGCCGCCCAGCTCTCGACAGCATTGTTGGCATAGCCGTTATTGCGCACAAGCCACCGGGCCCGCGCATTCATCTCCGGACCGGCCGCTGCAAGCAGGGCATTCACATGGGTCCGCGCCGCGCGGAACCCCTTGAGCCTGCGATTGCTGAGCGCGCCATCGAACCCCCCGACCCATGCGCCGACACGATTGCGGAAGGTGTGCATGAGGGCCATGTCAGAGATCCTTCACGGCATACGCCCGCAACACGCGCCGCCGCCTGCCGCCCTGAACACGCGACAGGCGGTTTTCCAGATCGGCAATAGCGGTGGCCATTTCAGCATCACTGCCATATCTGACGCGCTTGCCCTCAACGGTGACCTCGCGGACACCACGCCAACGGGCATCCTGCAGCGCCCGGAGGCGCTGTTCCAGCTCTGCAGCTGTGTGCATCGTCATTGCTCCATGTATCGCGACCGGTAGGATCGCCGTGCAGGTGGCTTGCGCCGCAGCAGGCGACCT
>SLQN01000388.1 GCA_007131465.1 Paracoccaceae bacterium | reverse complement strand
CTCTTGCACCCCCAGACGCCCCAGCCGGTTCGCGCGGGTTTCCGAATTCATCAACCGGAAGGGCGGGGCATCGGGGGCGAAGAATTCGCGCGGGTGCGGTTCAAAGCAGACGATTCCCAAAGGGGCGTCATCGCGGCGCGCAAGGTCGATGACGCGCTGGTGGCCGCGGTGCACGCCATCGAAATTGCCCATCGCAACCGATGCGCCTTTTGCCGCGTGCGGGATGTCGTGCCAGTGCCGGTGCGTCTGCATCTGCCCCCTGCGGGGCGCGTCTGCCCCGCCCTCAGTCGAATTTACGGCTTGGCGCAAGCACTGTGGCTTCGCCCTTCAGGACAGTCGTATCCCCCACCGTGCAGCGACATTCAAGAGTGACGCGCCGTTTCCCATAGTCGATGGTCAGCACGGTCACTTCTGCCAGCACCACATCGCCGGGCCGGACAGGGGCCATGAATTTAAGGGTCTGGCCCATGTAGATCGTCCCATGACCGGGCAGTTGTTCGCCAATCACGGCCGAGATCAGCCCGGCCGTCAGCATGCCATGCGCGATGCGGCCCTCAAAAATGGTGTCCTGCGCATAGGAATCGTCCAGATGGACAGGGTTGCGGTCGGTCGAGACTTCGGCAAACAACTCTATATCGCGGTCGGTGATTTCCTTGCGCAGATAGCGCGACATGCCGATTTCAAGGTCCTCGACGCAGATCGTGCCACGGGGAAGATTGTCATTCATGCGATGGTCCAACATTGCGCCAAGCCTCTTTGTTCACCGAATCTCATGTCCCGTTGCAGTGCAGCATTAGCCGAAGTCGCCGGGCTTCGCAACCATGAAGGTAATATAAATATCATTTTTGATGATTTGAGGCAATTATGTTGCGCGCCATTTTGCCGCAGCGGGGCAGCATGAAAAAAAGCCGCCCCTGCCAGTTGGCAAGGGCGGCTGTGTCCTTGGTGCGCAAGGCGGTTGTCAGCGCAGGCGGCCCATCGCATAGGTCGGATGTATGGCCTCCTGTTCAAGCCAGGCGTCCAGCAGGGCCGGATCAGGGTTCTGCGTATCGGGCCCGAATTCCGTACTGGCAAGACCGCCCGTGATGAACAGCGTGTCGATCCCCTCGACCATCCCGCCCTTGATATCGGTCTGGATACCATCCCCGATGGCAATCGTCCGGTCGTCAGAAATCTTCAGCCCGGTTTCCGCCGCGACACGCCGCGCAAGGTCATAGATCGGAGGATGCGGCTTGCCGAAATAGAAGCTCTCGCCGCCCATCTGGTCATAAAGTTGCGCTAGCGCCCCGGCGCAGTAGATGCGCGTCTCGCCATAATCGACGACGATGTCGGGATTGGCGCAAAGCAGTTTCAGGCCGCGCACCTTGGCCGACAGAAACCGGCCCCGGTAGTCTTCGGGCGTCTCATCCAGTTCACTGAACGGACCCGTGCAGACAATCCCTTCGGCCTCGTCATAGGGCACGCGCTCGATAGGCGGATGGTCTGCTGCCCAGTCCGGCAGGTTGGTGAAGAAGCCGTTGTCCTTTTCCGGCCCCAGATGCCAGACGCGCCGCCCCACAGCGCCCATCAGCATCCCGGCCTGAGCGGCATCCCCCGAGGTGGCGATCCCGTCATAGGCCTCGCGCGACAGGCCCAACTGGTCAAGCTGTGCCTGAACACCGTTCCTCGGGCGCGGCGAATTGGTGACCAGCACCACGCACCCACCCGAGTCCCGAAAGGCGCGCAGGGCAGCCTCGGCGGCAGGGTAGATGTTCTGCCCGTTATGCACGCAACCCCATATATCGACCAGAGCTAGCGTGTAATTGGCTCTGATCTCGGAGAATTCTGACAGGATGCGGGTCACAGCGTCAGCACCGGGATGATCTGTTTCTTGCGGCTCATGACGCCGGGCAGCACGACTGTATCGCCGATGACTGCCACGCCAAAGGATTTCTCGGCGATGGTTTTGATCAGCTCATTCTGCAAGATCAGGGTCGCTTCCTCGTTCAGAATGTCGATGATGAACAGCATCACATCATCCGCGCCATCCGCGGCAGCGACACCGGGGATGGCATCAACAAGGGCCTCCTTGCGCGACAGAATCTGATCGGGCGCAGTGGTTTCCAGCACGGAGATTCGCAGTATCTTGTCGCCGACTGTGAACTTCTTGGCATCCATCCTCAGTAATTCGGCCTCCGAGAAGGCCGACACATCCGATTTCGCCGCGAACATCTGCGCGGCGAGGGTGCCGATCTCGATGCCAAGATCGTCGGCCAGTGCATGGGCCACGTCGCGGTCGGTCGGCGTTGTTGTGGGCGAGCGGAATCCGAGCGTGTCCGACAGGATGCAGGACAACATCATGCCCTTGATCCCGCGCGGGGCGTCGGCCATGTGCTTGCCGATCAGATCATGCATAATGGTGGCCGTGCAGGCCAGCGGGCGCATCGTGATGTCGATGGGGCCCTTGGTCTCCAGCCCGCCGACCAGCTTGTGATGGTCGATGATCGCCCGGATATCCGCGTCATTTATGCCGTCCGGCAGTTCGGCCGGGTTGTTGGTATCCACGATCACGACAGATGTGCCTGCGGCCAGACTGGTCATGATCTGCGGCTGTTCAAAGCCCCAGTGGTCCAGCACGAATGTCGCTTCCGTGTTCGGCTTGCCCAGAAGCACGGCCTCGGCCGGGGTCTGGCGGACCTGCGACAGATACCAGGCCCAGATCAGGGGTGAGCCAGTCGAGTCGGTGTCAGGTGAAAGATGACCGAAAACCTTGATCATGGTGGAGTCCCGTAAGTTGAAGAGAAGTGTCGCGCGGTTGCGGTTGTTGGCGCGCTTATAGCTATATGTGAGCAGGTTGTCACGCCACCAGCCCACTCCTGCCAGGGTCATCCGACAAGGCCCCAAAATTTTCAAAACGGGTTGTTGACACTGTGCTCTGACCTCCCTATCTGCAGGGTGTTGGCACTCGGCATCAGTGAGTGACAACAAGATTTCAACCTGGAACCAAAGGAGTGTTCTCAGATGGCATTCAAACCGCTGCATGACCGTGTGCTTGTCCGTCGCGTCGAAGGCGAAGAAAAGACCAAAGGTGGTCTGATCATCCCCGAAACCGCCAAAGAAAAGCCCGCAGAGGGCGAAATCATTTCCGTCGGCGAAGGCGCACGCAAGGATTCGGGTGAACTGATCGCACCGGCCGTGAAGGCTGGCGACCGCGTGCTGTTCGGCAAATGGTCGGGCACCGAAGTCACGATCGATGGCGAAGAGCTGCTGATCATGAAGGAAAGCGACATTCTGGGCGTTCTCGCCTGATCTCGCACCTGATTTACATAAACAAGACAACCAGGAGGCACCCAAATGGCTGCTAAGGACGTCAAATTCAACACCAATGCCCGCGACCGCATGCTGCGCGGCGTGAACATTCTCGCAGATGCCGTCAAGGTTACACTCGGCCCCAAAGGCCGCAATGTCGTGATCGACAAGAGCTTCGGTTCGCCCCGCATCACCAAGGACGGTGTGACTGTCGCCAAGGAAATCGAACTGGAAGACAAGTTCGAGAACATGGGCGCACAGATGGTCAAGGAAGTCGCGTCGCGCACGAATGACGAAGCTGGCGACGGCACGACCACGGCAACGGTTCTGGCGCAGGCGATTGTCCGCGAAGGGCTGAAATCGGTTGCCGCAGGCATGAACCCGATGGACCTCAAGCGCGGGATCGATCTGGCCACTGCCAAGGTCGTCGAGTCGATCAAGGCCGCAGCGCGCCCTGTCAATGACAGCGCCGAAGTCGCGCAGGTCGGTACGATCTCTGCCAATGGCGAAGCGGAAATCGGTCGTCAGATCGCGGATGCGATGCAGAAGGTCGGCAATGAAGG
>SLQN01000486.1 GCA_007131465.1 Paracoccaceae bacterium | reverse complement strand
GGCTGAAAGCGCCGCGCCAGTGCTGCGTCCTTTTCCACATGCTTGCGGTATTCATCGAGCGTGGTGGCGCCGACGCAGTGCAACTCGCCGCGCGCCAGCGCGGGCTTGATCAGGTTGGCGGCATCCATCGCGCCCTCGGACTTGCCCGCACCGACCAGCGTGTGCATCTCGTCGATGAACAGGATGATCTCGCCATTGGCCTCTGTCACCTCGGTCAGGATCGCCTTCAGCCGCTCCTCGAACTCGCCGCGGTATTTCGCACCTGCAATCAGCGCGCCCATGTCCAGCGCCATCAGCTTCTTGTCGCGCAGGGATTCGGGCACATCGCCGTTGATGATGCGCAGCGCCAGCCCCTCGGCAATGGCGGTCTTGCCCACGCCAGGCTCGCCGATCAGCACCGGGTTGTTCTTGGTGCGGCGCGACAGGACCTGCATGGTGCGGCGGATTTCCTCGTCCCGGCCGATGATCGGGTCGATCTTGCCCATCCGCGCCGCCTCGGTCAGGTCGCGGGCATATTTCTTCAGCGCGTCATAGCCTTCCTCGGCCGATGCGCTGTCTGCCGTACGCCCCTTGCGCAGGTCATTGATCGCGGCATTCAGATTCTGAGCTGTCACCGCGCCTGCATCCAGCGCGTCCTTGGCATCGGATTTTACCAGCGCCAGCGCCGTCAGCAACCGTTCCACCGTGACATAGCTGTCACCCGCCTTTTTCGAGATCTGCTCGGCCTGGTCGATCACCTTCGCACTTTGCGGGTCCATGTAGATCTGGCCCTCGCCGCCCGACACCTTGGCCAGCTTCGCGAGTGCGATGTCATTGGCCTGCGCCACGGCTTGTGGCGCACCGCCTGCACTTCGGATCAGATTGGCCGCCATACCCTGATCATCATCCAGCAGCGCCTTGAGCAGATGCGAAGGCGTCAGGCGCTGGTGATCCTCGCGCAGCGCGATGGTCTGGGCGGCTTGCAGAAATCCGCGCGCCCGTTCAGTGAATTTGTCGAGTGTCATCTGTCATCTCCTTGTCAAGCACCCTTCGCAAGGGGCATGCCTGCAAGGCAGCGCATGCCCGTCTGGGCCTCAGATCTCATGTGGGAAGGCGCGCGGGCTGTTGCAAGATAGGCACAGCCCGTGTTGCGCGAAAAATACGAGGGCCTCAGCCCAGTCGCGCCGCGCAGGTGGCGTCACACCACTCGCGCAGGCGCGCGCGGTCGGGGGCGACAGCTTCGGCCAGCCCGCCGCTATAGGCCAGAAACCCGTTCAGATTGGCGCGGCTGACAGCGGTCAGCACGGGCACATCCTCGGCCAGCGCCCGCCCGATGACATTGCGAAAGCCGCGGCCCTCGACCTCGGATTTGCCGAACTTGTTGACGATCAGCAGCGCCGGGTGCGCGTCCAGTGCCGCCTCGACCAGCCCGACGGCCTGTTCCAGCCCGCTCGGGTCCAGCCGGCAGCCGCGCGACTGCGGCCCGAGATCCTGGCTGATACGAACCAGATGGTCCTGCCCCAGAACATGCAGTTCCATGTCGCACAGCCGGTCGGGCCTGCGTTCGATATTCAGTTGCACCACCCCGGCCAGCGGCCAGCCCTGTGCCGCCAGATCGACCGCCAGATCGGCCAGCAAGCGGTCTGCCACGCCGCGCCCCTCTGCCATGACATAGCCCAACATGGCGGTGCCTTTTCCTGATACCGATGTTATATGCTCCCTAGACCGTAAACAGGCACAGGACCAGATGGCAATGCCCCCAGCCCCCCGCCATTTTCCCGACCCGGCCAATCCGCGCCTGACCCGCGCTGTGGACGGGCGCGACCAGACCGGCGCGGTGCAATCCATCCGCGTGGTCGAGGAACGGCCGCTCACGATCTTTCTCAATGCGCAGGAGATCGTCACCGCCATGACGATCGGCGATTACCCGGATTATCTGGCGGTGGGCTTCCTGCGCAATCAGGGCATGCTGCTGCCCGATGATGTGGTCACCGCCGTCGAATATGATGACGACCTTGAAGTGGTGGTTGTGCGCACCGCCCGCCAGACCAGCTATGAAGAGAAGGTGAAGAAAAAGACCCGCACATCGGGCTGTGCGGTGGGCACAGTCTTTGGCGACATGATGGAGGGGCTGGAGGGTCTGACCCTGCCGCCTGCCGAGGTGCGCACAAGCTGGCTTTATGCGCTGGCAAAGACGATCAACACGGCCCCGTCGCTGTATCTGGAAGCGGGCGCGATTCATGGCACAGTCCTGTGCGCGCGCGACCAACCCCTGTGCTACATGGAAGATGTGGGCCGCCACAATGCCGTGGACAAGGTGGCAGGCTACATGTTCCGGCACGGGGTCACGGGCGCGGACAAGATCCTTTATACGACCGGGCGGCTGACCTCGGAAATGGTCATCAAGACCGCGCAGATGGGCGTGCCGGTGCTGGCCTCGCGGTCGGGCTTCACGGCCTGGGGGGTGGAGATTGCGCGCCAGGTCGGGCTGACGCTGATCGGGCGGATGCGGGGGCAGCGCTTCATCTGCCTGTCGGGCGAAGACCGGCTGATCCGCGATGCCGATATCGCCCATGTGCCTGACGAAGACCGCAAGCACCGCCGCAAGGGGGCCGCAGGATGAGCGCGCCCCTGGGGGTCATCCTCGCGGGCGGGCAGGCCACGCGCATGGGCGGGGGTGACAAGGGGCTGCGCATGCTGGCCGGGCGGCGTCTGCTGGACCATGTGACCGACAGGCTGCGCCCGCAAGTGGCCGCGATAGCGCTGAACGCCAATGGCGATGCGGCCCGGTTTGCGGGGTTCGGCCTGCCGGTTCTGCCCGATACGCTGCCCGACTGGCCCGGCCCGCTGGCGGGCGTGCTGGCCGGGATGGACTGGGCGGCAGAACAGGGCGTCGGGGCTGTGGTTTCGGTGGCCGCGGACACACCATTCTTCCCGCGCGATCTGGTGGCGCGCCTGCAATCCGCCGCCGGGCCGTCGGGGCTTGCGCTGGCCGCCACGCGCGAGGGCGGCAAACTCTGGCGGCATCCGACCTTCGGACTGTGGCCCGTGGCCTTGCGCGCCGACCTGCGCGCGGCGCTGACGGGGGGCTTGCGCAAGGTCGTTCTGTGGACCGACCGGCACGACGCAGGCACAGCCGAATTTTCGACCGACCCGTTCGATCCCTTCTTCAACATCAACACCCCGCAAGATATCCAGACCGCCGAAGAACTGGCCCAGTCACTGGCGGGAATGGCATGAAACTCTATGGCGTCACAGGCTGGAAGAATACCGGCAAGACCGGGCTGATGGCGCGGCTTGTGCGCGAGATGGGGCGGCGCGGGCTGTCCGTCTCGACTGTGAAGCACGCCCATCACGACACCGAGACCGACCTGCCGGGAACCGACAGCTACCGTCACCGGCAGGCGGGCGCGCGCGAGGTCGTGCTGTCCTCGCCGCGCCGCTGGGCGTTGATGCATGAACTGGGCGACGCGGCGGAACCGCCGCTGTCCGATCTTCTGGCGCGGATGTCCCCGGTCGATCTGGTGCTGATCGAAGGCTACAAGACCGCCGATCACCCCAAGATCGAGGCCCACCGCAAGGCCCCGGGCCGCGACCTTCTGGCGCGCAGCAATCCGACGATCAGGGCCGTGGCGTCCGACACGCAACCGGACGCGCTGCCTTGCCCGGTGCTGCATCTGGATGACACCCACGCCATTGCCGATTTCATCCTGCGCGATCTGGGGTTGCAGGCATGAGCCCCTTTGACCGCGTTCTGGTGGTGGACTGGTCGGCCAATTCCAGCCCCAAGCTGGGGGCAATCAGCTTGCATCGGGCTTCGGGTTTACGCCCCGAACGTCATTGGAATGGTGCCCCCCGAAATGGATGACATCT
>SLQN01000053.1 GCA_007131465.1 Paracoccaceae bacterium | reverse complement strand
GGTGTCTGGTGTTGCTAATGACAAAGTCATAAGCTGTAAGTAGCTTATAGAAAGGATTATATGTTATTATTGCGGCGATAATACTGTCTTGTCAGTATGCCGCATCGTAGGGATTTTGCTTATTTCCCGACGCAGAAGCGGCTGAAAATGGCTTCGAGAAGATTGTCATGATAGCTTCGGCCTGTAATTTGGCCGAGTTGTTCAATGCCGTCGCGAAGGGCTAGCGCAGCAATCATCTCGCTGGACTCACCGCTTTGGCGAAGAATGTTCTCGGTTTGTTTTACGGCGTGAATGCTGGCTTGTGCCATACCCCGATGCCGTTCAGAAATCACGGCATGAGATTCGGTTTGCGTGGAGAGATGCAGCATTTCGGATAGGGCCTGTTTGCAAGCCTCGAGTCCCTTCGTTTGCAAAAGGGAGCATGCCACAACATGTTTATACGAAATATGGCCTGCCGTAACCACTTGCCCGAGATCGGTTTTGTTTAAAAGCACCAAGGTGTTTTCCACAGGACAAGTTGCAAGCAGCTCGTGATCTTCGGGATCCAGTGGGCGGGAGGCATCAAGAAGCATGATCACAATTTCGGCTTTTTGCATGAGATCACGCGATCTCCGAATGCCTTCCTGCTCAATTTGGCAATCGGCCGTACGGAGGCCCGCAGTATCTACGATGCGCAGTGGAAAACCGTTCAGGATAACTTCTTCTTCGAGACTGTCGCGGGTGGTGCCGGCAATGGGCGTAACAATGGCACGGTCCTTACCTAGTAGGAGATTCAGCAGGGTGGATTTGCCGGCGTTGGGGCGTCCAGCCAGTACCACGAGCGTGCCTTCGCGTAAGCGATGTCCTTCTTCCCAAGTGGAAAGGAGCGCCGCCAGTTGTTTACGGGCTAGTCCCAAGCGCAGGAGCAGGTCTTCTGTCGTACGGGCAGGGAGTTCGTCTTCATCAAAATCCAGTTGCGCTTCGAGGTCCGCGGATACGGTAATCAGGTTGTCATAAATTTCATCAAAAGATTTGCTGAGATGCCCTTCGAGCTGTTCAACTGCTGCTGCTGCTGCGCGTTGGGATTTTGCGGCAATGAGATCCATAACGGCCTCGGCTTGCAGTAAGTCGATACGGCCGGAGAGAAACGCGCGTCGGGTAAATTCACCGGGTTCCGCAGGGCGGGCTCCTTGCTGCAGAATGGCTTGCAGAGTGCTGCGGGCACTCATGCTACCACCGTGGACATGGAGTTCTACTACGTCTTCGCGCGTGTAACTCGCGGGAGCCCGGAAGGGGAGTAGTAGAGCTTCGTCGATATCTTTGCCATCATGGACGATGTGGCCGTAGATGATTTGCATGGCAGGGCGTTGCGATGGGCGGGGTGGTTTGCAGTGAAAGATGCCATCCGCAATGGCGAAAGCCTCCGGACCGGAGATTCGAATGATGGCGATTCCTGCGGCACCGGGTGCTGTCGCAATGGCGGCTATGGTGCCGGAAGGGTTTTGCGGGGGGTCGAGCATATCTTGTTGACTAGCGAAATGTGGTGAGATCTTATTGCTGTGTCGAGGGGTGCAGAGGCAGGTGATACTATGATGGTGGAGGTTGTTGTCGATCCTGCATGACCCTTTGTTTTCGTAATAGTATGATGCTGGCGAGTATGAAGCCCAAGCCTGTGAGGAGAGCAACGTGCGGAAGCAGGAGGCGGGTTGCAAGTTGGCTGAGAGAAATCGATTCCTGATCCGGCATTTCGCATAAGAACGTGATTGTGCCGACACCGCCCAGTATGGTTAAGAGACTACCCCACAGCAGAAGCGCATAGTTTCGCAAAGTGGTT
The DNA here is from genome assembly GCA_007131465.1 of Paracoccaceae bacterium. Lineage (GTDB taxonomy): Bacteria > Pseudomonadota > Alphaproteobacteria > Rhodobacterales > Rhodobacteraceae > Roseinatronobacter. The sequence goes on along the minus strand of SLQN01000053.1, from coordinate 2,042 downwards.
CGCCCCCATTTGTTGAATCCCGACAACATACGCTTTACTCCTCAAATCCGGGCAGCCATTGCGCCGATAATGCTAAAACGCAATGCTGAAGGCAGCAATCGCATCGATTTCTGTTTTCATACGTTGCAGATCATGTTCAGGAACGATTTGGCTAATTTTGAGAATGGCCAGCGAGCGGTCTGTTTTAAGGTCATGCGGATTTCGCATATCTTCAATATTGATCCCGCGTTCTGCCAGCATACGCCCAATGGTTCCAGTAACACCGGGGCGATCTTTGTATAGGAATAGTATTACGGGCCCTACGGGTTCGAAGTACAGTTTATCGAATTCATTAATGCGCGAGATCAGCATAACGCCTTCTTCTATGGTTCCGCGCACACTGACCCGCTTGGTTTGTTCTTCGTTGATCTGGGCGGTTACATCAACGGTGATGGAATTCTCGAAATGTTTGTTTTCATCCACTTGGCGATTCATGAATACAAGTCCATGCTCATCAAGATAGTTGAGCGTTTCCTGCGGTCCACAGGTGTGGTCAAAGTCTTCACAAATACCGGCCACGATGGATGTGCGTAACCATTCGGCGTATGGGGCGAGTGACCCGTAGATACTGCTTTCTATATGGTTGGGTTTGCCGTCCATCGTGACGATGCAGCGGCAAAGTTTACCGAGGGTATATGCTAGATCGCAGAAGTGCTCGTTGAGTCCCAACGGAATGTCGCGATTCACAACGTAACTCATAATGCCTTTCTCGTCGAAGTCAATGAGTTGTTCTGCTGCTCGAATGGCAGCATTGCGGTTGGCTTCACGTGTGCTCGCGCCCAGATGGGGCAACATTAAATCGGCAATATCTGTTACGCTTTTGGGGCCGGCTTCATCTTTGGGGTACACATCATTCAGAAAACGCAATTTTTTTTGCGTTTTGATTTCACGCAGGGCATTTTCATCCAAAATACCTGCCCGGGCACAGTTGATCAGGGTGGCACCCGGTTTCATCAATCCTAGCAGTTCTGCGCCGATGCTGCCCCGGGTCTCTTCATTTTCGGGGATGTGGAGCGTAATGTAATCGGCTTGCGCAAAAAGTTCCGGCAAGGATAGGAGGGTAACGTTGAAGTGCTCGGCACGTTCTGCGGTAACGACCGGATCATAGCCGAGTAAAACACAATCAAAACCACTTAATCGCCTGGCTACAAGTTGGCCGATATATCCTAACCCGACAATACCCACCGTCTTGCCGGTAATTTCGGTTCCCATAAATTGTTTTTTTTCCCACTTTCCGGCCCTGGTGGAAGGATCAGCTGCTACAATATGCCGTGCGTCTGCCAGCATCATAGCTACCACTTCTTCGGCGACGGCATTCGAGTTGGCGCCTGGTGTGTTCATCACATCCACGCCATGCGCACGAGCAGCCTTGGTGTCGATGGTGTTGTAGCCCGCTCCCGCACGGATAATGACTTTAAGTTCTGGCAGGTTTGCGATGATGTCATCCGTAATTTTTTCGCTACGCACGATGAGAGCATGTGCGTCTGTATGTGCTTGAAGGAATTCTGGCAAGGGAGTTGTGTCATCCTGAATAACGGTGTAGTCACCATGTTCTTCGAGGAGGTCGGACGTGATGCAATCTAGTTTCGTTGGAATCAGTACTTTTTTCATTTCACATTCTCACAAGATTTCTGCGCAAGTTGGCTTATTGTACAAATCATGTTGCCGCCCCAAATCGTCTGGTAGGCATCCTAGCGAGCATCGTGCGTTTAATCAAGCGGCATTGATGCGATTTTCCTGCTTGCATGGAGCCTTTGCGCTTGCCCTTTTTGCGTTGTATCGCTACCGTGGCCGGATGATATGGAAACGTATTTTTCTTATTTGGACCATCGGAATCGGTATTGCTTTTTGCGTGGGTAGCCAGGCAGAGACGATGAGGTTTGAAGATGATGACTGGGATCAACGCGCATCCGATGATCGTTTTTCCGGTCTTTCCCGTAAAAGTGGAACCTTTTTCCGGCGTGTGCGCGAGGATGACCCCGAAGCGCAGTTGCAGTATTCGG
>SLQN01000443.1 GCA_007131465.1 Paracoccaceae bacterium | reverse complement strand
TTCAGCAATTCGTCCTGCAAGGCCGGTTCGTGGAAATTCAGGTCGGGCTGCGAGGACAGGAAATTGTGCATGTAATATTGCAGCCGGGTTGCGTCCCAGGCCCAGGCTGACCCGCCAAAGATTGACAGCCAGTTATTGGGCGGCGTGCCGTCGGGCTTGGCATCGGCCCAGACATACCAGTTGGCGCGCGGATTGTCGCGCGACGCGCGGCTTTCCTTGAACCACGGGTGCTGGTCGGAAGAATGTGACAGCACAAGATCGATCAGCACCTTGATGCCGAGGCGGTGGGCCGTCGCCATCAGCGCGTCGAAATCCGACAACGTGCCGAACATCGGGTCCACATCGCAATAGTCCGACACGTCATAGCCGAAATCCTTCATCGGCGAGGTGAAGAACGGGCTGATCCAGATGACATCGACGCCGAGGCTGGCGATATAGGGCAGCCGTTCCATGATGCCACGCAGATCGCCGATGCCATCGCTGTTGCTGTCCTGGAAGCTGCGGGGGTAGATCTGATAGATCACCGCTCCGCGCCACCAGTCGGGGTGAAGCTCCAGCCCGGGTCCAGGCTGCAACAGGGCTTGTGCAGTCACGTTTGGTATCCTTACTTGACGGAGCCAGCCAGAAGGCCGCGCACCAGATAGCGTTGCATCGTGAAGAAGACGACCAGCGGCACGGCGATGGAGACAAAGGCCGCTGTGGCCAGAATGCCCCAATCCCCCCCGCGCGAGCCCAGAAGGTCATCCGCGATCTTTACGGTCATCACTTGCGATGCCGCGCCCGAGGGCAAGAAAACCTTGGCCACCAGCAGGTCGTTCCAGGTCCAGAGGAACTGGAAGATGGCGAAAGAGGCAAGTGCAGGGAAACTCAGCGGCAGGATGATGCGCACGAAGATCTGGAAATCTGTCGCGCCATCGACCTTGGCCGATTCAATGATGTCGCGCGGCAGCCCGACCATGTAGTTTCGCAAGAGATAGACCGCCAGAGGCAGCCCGAAGCCCGTATGCGCCAGCCAGATCCCAAGGAAGCTCTGGCCGATCCCGATATTGGTGTGCAGTGTCAGAAGCGGCACGAGCGCCAGTTGCAGCGGCACGACCAGAAGCCCCACCACCGCCGCGATCAGCAAGCCCCGGCCCGGAAAATCCATCCAGGCCAGTGCATAGGCGGCGAAGGCGGCAATCAGGATCGGGATGATCGTGGCGGGGATGGTCACGGTCAGCGTATTGATGAAAGCGCGGTCCATGCCATCGGCGAACAGCACCGTGTTATAGTTGGCAAGGGTGAACATGGGCGGCGTTCGCGCCTCGAAATACAGCGTCGGGCCGCGCGTTATTTCCTCGGGACTCTCGATTCGGTAGGTGCCGTCGCGGTTGACCACGACTGTCCCGCCGCCGCGCAGTTCCGACACTTCGCCTGCCGGAAATTCACCCGGAGCGACGGCGCGTGTGCCATAGGCTGCGACCACGCCTGTCGCATCGGGGAAGTTGCTGGCCAGCGACGGGTCGGCGAAGACATTGCCCTCAAGGATGAAAGTCCCGTTCTCGCTGCGCGCGCCATCGGCGGCAACGCGGGTGCGGAAATTCAGGTCCACCGCGAAGGGGGCCTGCCACCAGCCCGAATTCGAGATCTGTTCGCGGTCGCGGAAAGACGACACGAAAAGCCCGATTGTCGGCAACAGCCATAACAGGACGAGGAACAGGACGGTGATGTTGACGGCCAGCTTGCTGCCCTGGTTCTGTCCGGCGATATTGTCCATGTCGGTCCCCTTTCTCAGCGCATTTCGCGGCGGGCTTGGCGGATGTTCCAGACCATGACCGGCAACACCAGAATCATGATCACGAAGGCTACGGCAGTCGCGCGCCCGTCATCGCGGAACATGTAGGTCATCATGTAGCTGGGCAGGATATGCGTGCCGAAATTGCCGCCCGTCATGGTGTAGACGATGTCAAACACCTTCAGCACCAGAATGGTGATCGTGGTCCAGACCACGACGATCGTGCCCATGATCTGCGGCACCTTGATCTTGAAAAACACCTGAAACGCGTTCGCCCCGTCGATGATCGCGGCCTCGATTGTTTCTTCGGGAATGCCGCGCAGGGCAGCCGACAGGATCACCATGGCAAAGCCTGTCTGAATCCAGACCAGAATGAACATCAGGAAAAAGTTGTTCCAGAATCGCACCTGCAGCGGATCCAGCACGGCCAGCCCCATGCTGTCGCGGATGGAATTGATGATGCCGATATCGGGATTGGCCGAATAGACGAATTTCCAGATCAGCGATGCGCCGACGAAGGAAATCGCCATCGGCATGAAGATCAGCGATTTGGCGATATTGCCCCAGGACAGACGGTCGGTCAGTTGCGCGATGAGAAGGCCGAAAAATGTGGCCATCGCGGGAACGACAAGCACCCACATGAGGTTGTTGAAGACAGCCGTTCGGAAGGTTCCCTCGGAAAACAGGTCGACGTAATTGCCCAGCCCGATGAAATTCGCGCCCGACCGGTCAAACAGCGAGCGCCAGAAGGACCCCACGACCGGGTAGGCCAGATACAGACCCAGCGCGAAGATCGCCGGGAACAGGAACAGCCAGGGCCGCACCTGATTGGCGCGGTTGATGTTGCGCCCGATATTTGCGCCCCGGGCCGGGAAGATCACCTTGTCGAGAACCCAGTTGGAGCCGTAGAAATACCCGACGCACCCCCCGACCCCGATGATGATTGTCAGTATGCCCTGAAAGACTGGTGACATGGCGTGCCTCCCTTCGGACCGGACGCGGCGCATCGCTTTGCGCGCGGGTCAGGCCCCGTTGTTCCTGTCTGATCGCGGAATCCGGCAAAGGGCAGGGCCCGCGTGGCCCTGCCCAGTTCGGGATCAGCGCATGGAATCCCAGCGCGACTGGACAGCGTTGGCCACGTCTTCGGCAGGGGCGCCGGTGACGAAATCAACCATCCCTGTCCAGAAGGCCCCGGCCCCGATTTCGCCCGGCATCACATCCGAGGCGTCAAAGCGGAAGGTGGTCGCATCCAGCAGGATCTGGTTCATCGCGCGCAGCGAATCATCCCCGAACGTGTCGAGGTTGACATCCAGATGCGGGGTCAGGAAGCCCGACTGTGCCATCCAGACTTCATGCGCAATGGGCGTCTTCAGGAATTCGATCAACCCGCGCGTGGCTTCGCTGTCGCGCGTGATGGCGAATTGCGTGCCAGCGCCCATGACCGGATCGCCGAGGTCTTTTTCAGCGAAGGCCGGGAAATAGAAAAAGTCATAGTCGATCCCGTATTCTGCATCGTCGGGGAAGAAGGACGGGATGAACGAGGCCTGCTTGTGCATGTAGCAGGCGGGCGGAATCTGGAACAGGCCCGCCGGGCTGTCGCGGAAGTCGGTGGTTGCCGCTGCCTGCGGCCCGCCCTGCACCCAGCCGTCCGAATGTACGAAGATCCCGAAGGTCTCAAGCGCCTCGATCACCTCGGGCGCGTTGAAGGGCAGATCATTGGTGATCCACCGGTCATAGACTTCAGGCTCGTGCAGACGCAGCAAGATATCCTCGACCCAGTCGGTCGCGGGCCAACCCGTCGCTGCCTGAGATCCGATACCGATGCACCAGGGCGTGCCGCCGTCATCGACGATCTGCTGCGACAGTTCCAGCAACTCTTCCATCGTCTCGGGGACGTCATAGCCCATTTCCTCAAAGGAGTCGGGCACATACCACACCAGAGATTTCACATCGACCTTGTAGAAGAAGCCGTACATTGCCGCTTCGCCATCGGGGCCGGGGAAGGTGCCCAGATCGACCCAGGATTGTCCAGCGGCATAATTCTCCACCATCCAGTCGGCGGTCTCCTGCCCCAGCGGTGAC
>SLQN01000497.1 GCA_007131465.1 Paracoccaceae bacterium | reverse complement strand
CGGCATGATGTAATTTTGTCGCATAGCGACAGAACTGGAAGGGCTGGGGGTTTCCCCGGCCCTTTTCCTTTAGCGGTCGTGGACCACCCCGTCGCATCAAAAAAGCGCCCTGAAACAGGGCGCTTTTGGGGAAGATCGGGGCTTGCGGTTTAGGCTGACGCGATCAGTGCAGCCCTCTCGCCGCAAGATCGATTTCGGAACGGCTCAGGCCGATATCGGCCAGTTCGCGGTCTGTCAGCGCGTTAAGCTGGCGCCGGGTGATGCGTTCGTCGTTCCAGGTCTTGAGGGTGGCGATCAGTGCGCCAAGCGACAGGCCCTGGAAACCGGCGAGCACCTGTTCCGTATGAATACGGCTTTGTGCATAGAAGGTCATGTCTGGTCTCCGTGGGGAAGGTGATTCTAAAACCGCTGCAATATTGAGCGGATAAATCGGAAATATGCTTATATTCGCCGCAAGAGTAGAATAATAATTTGCAACCCCATTATGCAGCCGCCGCATGGCTCTGCGCGCGGGACGCGGACATTGTAAGCCCTTGGCAGATGTTCGCTTTTCGTGCTAATCCCTTGATGAGGCAGGACAGATGACAGGGGCCGCGATGCGCGTGATTGGTATTGACCCGGGATTGCGCAATCTGGGGTGGGGCGTGATCGAGGCTGACGGCGTCCGCCTGCGCCATATCGGCAACGGGATCTGCCATTCGGACCCGACCGCCACCCTTGCTGCGCGGCTGCTGGACCTGCACCAGCAACTGACTCGCGTCATGGCACGGTTTCTGCCGGATACTGCGGCGGTCGAACAGACGTTCGTGAACAAGGACGCCGTTGCCACGCTCAAGCTGGGCTCGGCGCGCGGGATTGCACTTCTGGTGCCCGCTCAGGCCGGGCTGGAGGTGGGCGAATACGCGCCCAATGCCGTGAAAAAGGCCGTGGTGGGTGTGGGCAAGGCCGCGAAGGAACAGGTGGAACACATGGTGCGCATGCAGCTTCCCGGTGTGCAGATCGAAGGGCCGGATGCCGCCGATGCATTGGCAATCGCGATCTGCCATGCCTTTCATGCCCAATCCGCGCGGGCCATGATGCTGGCGGGACAAAAGGCATGATCGGCAAGCTGACGGGCGTGGTCGATATGCGCGGCCCCGATCATGTGCTGCTGGATGTGCGGGGCGTGGGCTATATCGTGCATGTGTCGGACCGCACGCTGATGGGCCTGCCGGGGCGCGGCGAAGTGGCCGCGCTCTACACCGAACTTGTGGTGCGCGAAGACCTGATGCAGCTTTATGGCTTTCCGACCCTGCTGGAAAAGGAATGGCATCGCGTGCTGACCTCGGTTCAAGGGGTAGGGGCGAAGGCTTCGCTTGCGATCCTTGGGGCGCTGGGGCCGGAGGGCGTGGCGCGCGCCATCGCACTGGGCGACAGCGCGGCGCTGCGCAAGGCGCCGGGTGTCGGGCCGAAGCTGGCGCAGCGCATCGCGCTAGAGTTGAAGGAAAAGGCCCCGGCCTTGATGTCTGTCACCGACACCACGCCGGCAGCGCCCGCGCGCACCACCATGACCGACGATGCGGCAGTTGCCGCGAAATCGCGCCCCGCGCCGATCCCGCCTGCCACCAACGTAACTGCAGATGCGATGTCCGCGCTGGGAAATCTGGGCTATGGCCCGTCCGACACGGCGCGCGCCGTGGCCGAAGCGCAAGCCACGACGCCCGATGCCGACACCAGTGCGCTGATCCGCGCGGCGTTGCGCCTGCTTGCCCCGAAAGGCTGATCCATGACCACGCCCGACCCCAGCCTGCGCGGCGCTGACCTGCCCGGTGACCCGCCGGAATTCGACCGTGCCCTGCGCCCGCAAGGGCTGGACGAATTTATCGGCCAGCACGAGGCCCGCGCCAATCTGCGGGTGTTCATCCAGTCCGCACGGATGCGGGGCGAGGCGATGGATCATACCTTGTTCTACGGCCCTCCGGGGCTGGGCAAAACGACGCTGGCCCAGATCATGGCGCGCGAACTGGGGGTGGGGTTTCGCATGACCTCGGGGCCGGTTCTTGCGCGTGCGGGCGATCTGGCCGCCATCCTGACCAATCTTGAAGCCCGCGATGTGCTGTTCATTGATGAGATTCACCGCCTGAACCCGGTGGTCGAGGAAGTGCTTTATCCCGCGCTGGAGGATTTCCAGCTTGATCTGGTGATCGGCGAGGGGCCCGCCGCGCGCACAGTGCGCATCGAATTGCAGCCCTTCACGCTGGTCGGTGCGACAACGCGGCTGGGGCTGTTGACGACCCCCCTGCGTGACAGGTTTGGCATTCCCACACGGCTGCAATTTTATACCGACGCCGAATTATGCCAGATCGTCACACGGGGCGCGCGCCTGCTGGGTGTGGCGGCCGAGGAAGACGGTGTGCGCGAAATCGCCCGCCGCGCGCGCGGGACACCGCGCATTGCCGGGCGGCTGCTGCGCCGGGTGGTCGATTTCGCGCTGGTCGAAGGCGATGGGCGGCTGACGCAGGCGCTTGCCGACAATGCGCTGACGCGGCTGGGGGTCGATCATCTGGGGCTTGACGGGGCGGACCGGAGGTATCTGGCGCTGCTGGCCGAAAATTACGGCGGCGGCCCTGTGGGGGTAGAGACCATCGCCGCCGCGCTGTCGGAATCGCGTGATGCGATCGAGGAGGTGATCGAACCCTTCCTGCTGCAACAGGGCCTGATCGCACGCACGCCGCGCGGCCGGATGCTGGCGGCAAAGGCCTGGGCGCATCTGGGGCTGGCTGCCCCTGCGCCCCTGCCACAGGGCCGTCTGTTCGAGGATTGAACTCTGCTTGACGGTGCGCCGTCGTCTCGCAGTCCCGGATGCACCAAGCAGAGGCCGCGCTCAGGGGTTGGCGATCTTGCGCAGTGCGTTGCCGAAGGTCATGCCGTGATCAAACACGCCGTTGCGCAGAAACTCCATCGTTTCGGCAATGACAAGCGGGTTGTTCATCATGAATGTATGCGTCACCGGCAGCACGATATGATCTGTCATCCCGTCCAGCTTGGTGCTTTCCACAGACACCTTGCCATCGTCGTCGCCATCAATAAGGGATGACAGAAACGGGTTGAGCGAGACATCCCCTGCGATGATCCCAAGCTCGTAATCCGCGAATTCGGGCAGGACGTTGGGCGTTGCGTCCCGGCGAGTTCCCAGTTCCAGCCCGGCGGGGCCGTTGATCCAGGAAAACGCCTCGATATCGGCGAAGAAATCCACGACTTCGGAGCCATGATTCGGCGGCGCCATCATCACGACGCGGCCCAGCTCGGCCGGACGGTAGCGCGCCAGCCAGCCGCGCGCCAGAATCCCGCCCAGCGAATGGGTCACGAAATGCACCGGCCCGCCTGAGCAGCCCGAAACGGCCGTGCCGACATGATCCAGCAGGTCTGCAATCGGCTCTGCACGGGACGGGTAGCCATGATTGACCACTTCATACCCGTGCAGTTTCAGGGTTTCTTCAAGCACCAGCATCGAATTTTCAGACCGCGCCAGCCCGTGCAACAGAACGACGCAGTCGGCCATGACCGGCCCCGGGAGGACTGCAAGGAGTGCTAGAAGCTTTTTCATAGGACCAATATAGGGTTGGATGGTCGGAAGAACCAGACAGAGGGTGAGGGCGATGACATCTCCGCGACTGGCCGCTAGGGCGATCATTGTGCATGAGGGCAGGCTGCTTGTCGTGAATGCCTGGCCCGGTGGCACAAGCGATCTGTGGTGCGCGCCCGGCGGAGGGGTTGAACGCGGCACGTCGCTGCATGACAACCTGGTGCGCGAAGTGTTCGAGGAATGCGGGTTGCGCATCGCGGTCGGCGCGCCCTGTCTTGTCAACGAATTTCATGACCCGTCAGGGACATTCCATCAGGTTGACCTGTATT
>SLQN01000190.1 GCA_007131465.1 Paracoccaceae bacterium | reverse complement strand
ATTCGATACCTTCGGTAACTCTGTCGCGCTTCTGGAGTTCCATGACGCAGGTGACGAACTGGTGATCGAAAGCGAGCTCTTGTTGCGCCGGTATGGTCTGGATGAACCGGTGGCGCGGATCGAACGCTATGCCGGGCCGTTTCCCGTGCAATATGACGCCGACGAGCAGATTGATCTCGGACCGTTCACGATTGCCGATCAGCCACAGGAGAAAGCTGTCGTGGCGGCGTGGATTGCGCAGGTCATGCCACTGATGCCGGGCGGGAGCATGCAGGTCCTGGGTATGCTGGCGGCTGCGGTCCACAGCACCTTTCGCTATGCCCGGCGCGAGGCCAAGGGCGTCCAGACCCCGGCCCAGACGATCCGGCTGGGCAGCGGCACCTGCCGCGATTTTGCGCTGCTGTTCATGGATGCGGCGCGCAGCCTCGGGTTTGCTGCAAGGTTCGTGACCGGATATCTGCGCGACGAGGCTGCAGTGGACATGACGGACCCCGATCTGCAAGGGGGCGGCGCGACCCATGCCTGGGCGGATGTCTTTGTCCCCGGCGCGGGCTGGGTCGAATTCGACCCCACAAACCGCATCATCGCATGCCGCAACCTGATCCGGGTTGCCACGACCCGCACACCTGCACAGGCCTTGCCGGTCAGCGGCACCTTCCTGCCGGGTGGCGGGAAGCTGGTGAACATGGATGTGTCGGTCAGGGTCACGAACACAGAGTGACAGCGCGCGCAGGCCGGGACGTGTCAACCGTCTTACGACGTCGAACCCTGCGCCTGGGCGCGGGCTTTCAGACGTGAACCCGGCAGCACTTCGCCGCGACCCGATGTCATATGTCGGGATGATCGCGCCTCCTTGCGTTTGATCTCCGCGCGCACGCGCCGGAGTGCGGTGTACAGGCTGGTGAAGCCGCACTGCCTCTGATCGCTCTTGTCAGGGGCCGGATCAGGTTTCACCTGCATGATGTTGCGAATTGCAGCGACGCGCGCGGCCTCGCAGGCTGTCGTGAGGTCCGCCGCCAGATTACGCAGGTCCGTCAGGCTGATTGCCTGAAGGTCCCGCGCCCGGGCCGACCGCAAAAGGTCTGCCTGATCGGGGTACGAATGCAGGTTCCAGTCATCCATGGCCTATCTCGCTTGCGATCGGAGAGGGGTGTTGACGCGCAGCGACCCGTGGTCCGCCGGCACATGCGCCGCTTCCTGAATATCGTGATCCTGGTCCTGATCCTGCTCGGTCAGGTGATAGTCCACCGCGTGGCTGAGGGCTATGCGACCGCGACTGACCCGGCTCTTGATCGTGCCGACCTTGCAGCCGCAGGCGGACGCCGCTTCCAGTTGCGAGAATCCGTAAAGCCCCATCAGGACGACGGCCTTGCGCTGTTGCTGGGGCAAACGATCGATCGCAGTCATCAACTCCTTGAGCGCGAGTACATGCACCTGTCTTGGTTGCTCGCACAGGGTCGCCGCGAATATGCCGTCGACATCTTCGACCTCGCGCCGGTATTTGCGCAAGTCCGAATAGAACGTGTTGCGCAGGATCGTGAACAGCCAGGCGCTCAGATGGGTATCGGGCTTGAAGCTGTCGCGCTTCGCCCAGGCCTTCAGCATCGTTGTCTGAACCAGATCCTCGGCCCGGTGCTCATTGCCTGTCAACCGCAGCGCGAACTGCTTGAGGGCGCGTGTCTGGGGCGTCAGAAGGGTATGAAAGGGGTGGCGCTCGGACATAAACTGGTCCTCTCTCTAAAAGTGTGGCAGATACTTGTTACGCAGGAACACGTGGCTTCAGGCGGCAGCGTTCAGGCGCGTTTCCGCCATTTTCGAGAGGGACTTGTCGGCGGTGTATTCTTCATCCAGGGTTTCTTTCAGCAGCTTTGCCTGCTGCGAATGACCAAGCTGCTTGGCCCAGGCGACGAGTGTGCCGTAGCGGGCGATCTCGTAATGCTCGACCGCCTGCGAAAGCGAGATGATCGCGGCATCCATCGTCCCGGTATCTTCGATCTCGGCCATCAGGCCCTCGGCCTCCTCAATCAGACCCACCATTGCGTCGCATTTTGCGCCGCGCGCGGGCTTGCCAAGGCCCTCGAACACGTCTTCCAGTCGCAGGACATGCGTTTCAGTCTCTTCGCGATGCGAAGACAACGCCGCCTTCAGCTTGGGATCGGTTGCCTTGCGCTCCATTTTCGGCAGGGCTTTCAGTATCTTGCGTTCAGCGTAGAGCACGTCCTTCAATGTATGCAGGTAAAGGTCGTCGAGGGTCTCGATAGGCATGGGATCACTCCAGTTGGTTGAGGGCGCTTCGGGGCGCAGCATGTCGCGGCGGAAGGGCTTGTGGATGAGAAGGGGTCTACCTGGCGGACCCGGGGCAGGCGGGTCGGGGGGTCAGCCGTGAAGCCCTTCCCCGGATCGGTGCGTCATCAGTTGCACGCAATCCATCGGTTCGAGGGCTTCCCTGAACTTGTGCAGGGCGGCCAGTTGCTGTTGCCGGAACCTTTCGGCCAGCGCCCTGTGATGCGCCGAAAGCCTTGCTTCCCTGACCACGCGGTCAGCTTCATAGGCTTCGGTGAGCAGACGAATGAACGTTGCGGCAGAGGCGTGCGTGCTCATTGGTATCTCCTATTCTTCAGGGGTATCGGGGGGCAGCATTCAAAGGGTGGCACCTAGAGAAGGACCGCGATGATGATGACGACCAGAAGAGGGGCTCCGAGAAGCCAGGCGATGATGGGGATCATGTGTGTTTCCTTTCACAGTCCGGGGGCAGCAACCGGGGCTCAGCGCCGGACGCTCAGCGCATCCCAGCCCAGCCCGTCGTCACGATGTTTTCCGCCCGCAATGGCGGCGAAGAAGGCAGCGATCGCGCCGATCAGCAGGGTGGCGGCGGCGATGAAGCCGAAGACGACACCCGCGACCCGCGCCTGATCGACAGCGTCCAGCGCTGTCTGGCGCGCATCGTCGATTTCGGCGGTCACGTCATCGACACGGGCGCGCGCCGCGGCTTCGTCCAGGTTGGTGTTGGCGGCGACAAGCTGCGCCAGATAGTTGCGATCACGCTCCATCATCTGGCCCTCGGTTGCGCTGCGCGCGAGGATGCTTGCAATCTCTTGCTGCACTGCGGGGTTGAAATCCATGTCCCCGCCTGCTTCCTGCGCATCGTTGCGCAGCATGACATTGGAGAAATAGTCGCTTGATGCGGCCTCGGAGGCCATGTCGGTCGCTGAATCGACTGCTGACGCGCCCATGCCAATCAATCCGCCGACACCTGAAGCTGCGACCACGGTGCTGACAAGGGCCGCCGTGGCCCAGACCATCAACCCGTGCGTGCCATCGCGTACCGAAACTTCATCCGGTGTTGCATCCCCGGCGTGACGGCGCATCCGCCCAGCCACATACCCGCCCGCACCGAAGCTCGACACCATGACCCAGACGAACCATATTCCCGCTGCAATCGCGAGCCAGGACGCAGAGACCCCTTCGCCGCGATAGGGCGAGGTCAGCGACAGCCCCAGAGCTGAGCCGAAACTGATCAGGATGAACGAGACCGCGAGCGCGAGGATTGTCCCTGCAAATATGATGCCCCAATCCATGTAGGAGCGTTCGGAACCAGCAGATTCTGGCAAATCCGGGGTGATCCGCCGGGGCGGTTGGGATTCTGAGATCATTGGAATGTTCCTTATGTTCCGGGCGCTTGCTCAGGCAAGACCGACAAAACTGAGGATGGCGATGACGACAACAACGGCGCCGACGATATAGATGATCGAGTGCATGATTGGCTCCTTCAGATATGCGATATGCCCTCACGCAATTTTTCCGCGCGCGGAGCGGATCAGCTTTCAGGCATGACGCCCCTCCCCCCGGGACCCTGTCCCGGTGCAGCGTCATTCGGCAGCGTCAAAGCAGACGCTTGACTGGACAGTCGGGACAACTT
>SLQN01000015.1 GCA_007131465.1 Paracoccaceae bacterium | reverse complement strand
GTTCTGGCGCTGATCCTGTCGCTGGGGCTGCGCTGGCAGGGGCTGATCTGGCTGGGCGCGCTGGACCCGCAGATCGCGGCCCTTGCGCTTGTGGGGTTGGCGATGACCAGCAGGGTGGCCCCGGCGCTCTTGCTAATCATTCTGCCGCCCGCGCGGCCTGACGGGCTGGGGCATGGGGCACGCGGGGCGACCGGCACGCGCGCGGGCATCGCAGTGCTTCTGGGGTTCGGGCTGTGGGTCGGGCTTGCGCCGCCGGGCGGGCTGCTGGTGCTGCTGGGCGCACAGGTGGTTGTCACGTTGAGCGTTGGCGCAGTGGCGCGGCGCAAGCTGGGCGGGCAGACGGGCGATATTCTGGGCGCGGGCCAGCAACTGGCCGAGGTGGCGGGCTATCTGGCGCTGGTCACGATTCTTGCAGGGTGACACCCCTACCGCCGCCGCCAATGCGTCGGCACGATGATCAGCGCGCCGATAGACGAAAAAATGGCGTTCAGCCCCGCAGAATTGAACCCGATCCCGAACATCAGACGCACGAAGAAGAACACGAACGCGCCGCCGATACAGATGATGATCGAGGGCAGATAGCCATTATGCGTGAAGCCGCTACGTTCGCTCGCATAGCCCACGATCCCCGCGATCACGATGGTTCCGAACAGTTGCAGGAACATTCGCCCTCTCCAATCCTGTAACGCGCTTGCGGCGCGGATCACCCCTGTTCGGGCACAAGTATCTCGCGTTTGCCAACATGGTTGGCCGGTGTGACCAGCCCTTCGTCTTCCATCTGCTCGACCAGCCGCGCGGCCTTGTTATAGCCGATGCCAAGCTTGCGCTGAATATAGCTGGTCGAGCATTTGCGGTCCTGGATGACCACCTGCACCGCCTGATCATACAGCGCATCCTCGCCCGTGGTGTTGCCACCCAGCCCCAGAACCGCGTCTATATCGGCTTCCTTGTCCGATTCCGGCCCGTCGACCACACCGGACTTGTAATCGGGCGGCCCAAAGGATTTCAGGTGGTTCACGACCTCCTCGACTTCCTCGTCGCTGACGAAGGGGCCGTGGATGCGCACGATGCGCGAGCCCCCGGCCATATAGAGCATATCGCCCATGCCCAGAAGCTGCTCGGCCCCCTGTTCGCCCAGAATCGTGCGGCTGTCGATCTTGGAGGTCACCTGAAAGCTGATCCGGGTCGGGAAATTTGCCTTGATCGTGCCGGTGATGACATCGACGCTGGGCCGCTGGGTGGCCATGATCAGATGGATGCCCGACGCCCGCGCCATCTGCGCAAGGCGCTGGATACAGGCCTCGATCTCCTTGCCCGCGACCATCATCAGATCGGCCATTTCATCGACCACAACCACGATGAAGGGCAGCGATTCGGGGGCGAATTCCTCGGTCTCGAACACCGGGTCGCCGGTGTCATCGTCAAAGCCCGTCTGGATCGTGCGCTTGAACATCTCGCCACGCTCCAGCGCCTCGCGCACGCGGCCATTGTAGCCCTCGATATTGCGCACGCCCATCTTGGACATCTTGCGATAGCGTTCCTCCATCTCGCCCACGACCCATTTCAGCGCCACAACGGCCTTTTTCGGGTCGGTCACCACGGGCGAGAGCAGATGCGGGATCCCGTCATAGACCGACAGTTCCAGCATCTTGGGGTCGATCATGATCATCCGGCATTCGTCAGGCGACAAACGATACAGGAGCGACAGGATCATGGTGTTGATCGCGACCGACTTGCCCGACCCGGTCGTGCCCGCAATCAGCAGATGCGGCATCTTGGCCAGATTGGCGACAATGGGTTCGCCATCGATCCCCTTGCCCAGCGCCAGCGGCAGGCGCTGGTTCGTATCGCCAAAGTCGCGCGCCGACAGGATTTCGCGCAGCACCACCTTCTCGCGCTGCACATTGGGCAGTTCGATCCCGATGATCGTGCGCCCCGGCACAGTGGACACCCGCGCCGACAGCGCCGACATGGACCGCGCGATGTCATCGGCCAGCCCGATCACCCGGCTGGCCTTCAGCCCCGGCGCGGGTTCCAGTTCATATTGTGTGACCACAGGGCCAGGGCGGACGCTGACGATCTCGCCGCGCACGCCGTAATCTTCCAGCACGTTTTCCAGCATCCTTGCATTTTCTTCGAGCGCCTCGTCGCTGAGCGTGTAGCGCTGAACGCCCTCGGGGTGTTCCAAGAGGGCCAGGGGCGGCAGTTCAAACACCTCTGCGGGCGGGTCGAACTGGAAGCCTGGTGCGGCCTCGGCCTGTGCCTGTCGCGAGGGCTGCACGCGGCGCGTCGCAGTATTGACGACCCGGCGCGTCAGGAAATTACCCATGCGCGGTGCATCTGGCTGGGGCTTTGGCGACGCGGCAAGGGGCACCGGTGGCGGCGCGGACGGTGCTGCCGGGTGATCGGGCTGCGCAGCCCGCATCCAGTCTGGCATCGGCACTTGGGCCATCGTCGCGCCTGGAACACTGGCATTCAGGCTGACCTGCGATACGGTGTCTCGGGTCGGCGCAGGCTGCGAAACTTCGTCCCGCGGAAGCAACATCCGATGGGGGGCCGTGGGCGATTGCCCGGGTCCGAAGCCAGAAGAAGGCGCGGTCGGCCGTGCTGGCAGGGGCGCGCGCAGCGGCGGTTCGCTCAGGCGCGGACGCGCGGAGTTTACTCGCGGCACGGGCCGGTCTTTCTTGCGGTTGCGAATGGCATCGGCGATGCGCGACGCGATGCGCGCCTCGCCCACTGGCTGGGCGTGCAGCGCAGCCGCGGAAATCGGTGGTTCCACCAGTTCGCCTTGCAGGTTCTGGCGCTCCGGCGGCTCCAGCGGCGCGGGGCTGGCGGGCCGTGAACTGAGCGATTTCAGGCGCGACAAGAGCCCTGTGACCGGGGTCTCGTTGGTGGTGTCTTGCGGGCGCATACAGGCGTCGGCATCGGGTTCAAACAGCGCCTCGTCTTGTTCCTCTTCATCTTGCCGCCAGAAATTCTCCTGCGCCGGAGCCGGATCTGAGGCGGCCACATAACCTGCGGGACGAATGACGGGCCGCGCGGGCGGGCGCGCACTGCCCGCAGGGGTCTCTGCATTCGGATTTGCCTGCACCGCGCGCCGCGGCGTGGCGGCCAGCACCGGTTCGGTTCGCTGCGAGACGCGTGCTGCGCCCTGCCACGTTGGTTGCGCCCAGCCTGCCGGGCCGTCATCGGACTGCTGCGCGGCGCGCTTTTCAAGCCGGGCGGTGCGCGTGTCGTGCAATTTGCGCGCTACAAGACCGCTGGCCTGCGTCATGCCGCGCGCGCCCCCGACCACTCCGCCGCGCAGCATCGCCACCACTGCGGCATATGTCAGCACCACCCCGGCGATCACGAAGCGCCCGAAATGCAGCGCCTCAACCAGCGTGACACCCAGCACGAAAGCCCAGACCCCCAGCGCGATGCCCAGCAGCAAAGCAGACATGAAAGTCACCCCGGCTGCCGCACTCATGGGCAGCGCATTGATGACCGCGCCAAGCACAGTATCGCCGAAGACGCCGCCCATGCCATAGCGGGTGTCCCAGCTTTCGAGCGGCACGAGAGTTGCGCACCAGATGGCCGTCACTGCCAGCGCGATGGGCAAGAAGACACAGCGCGCCAGCGCCTGTTCATGGCCGCGCGCGGTCAGCAGCCGCGTGCCCCAGGTGAAGCAGAACAGCACCAGCCCCCAGGACGCCAAGCCGATGATCACCATCAGCGGCGAGGTGATCGTCGCGCCCACCCGACCCAGCGAATTCTGCACCGGCACGTTCGACGAACTCATCCAGCTTGGGTCACTAGGCGCATAGGACCCCAGCATCACCGCGATGGTACCGGCCAGCGCGATCAGCGCCACGCCCCCCAGTTCGCGCCCGCGCTTGTGGATCAACGCCTGCAGATTGCTGTCCAGAAGCGGATCGCGCGAGCGGGTGTTGTAAGATGCCATTCC
>SLQN01000501.1 GCA_007131465.1 Paracoccaceae bacterium | reverse complement strand
TTTTGTGTGGGAGTTCGTTCAGGTGCCGACCTATACCGGCATGGCCGAAATGGCACATTGGGAAGCCATCAAGCTGTGCATGTCGGCGACCTTTGGGGATGTGGGCTTTGCCCTGACCGCCTTCTGGATCGCCAGCATTGCGGCGCGCAGTCGGGGCTGGGTCCTTCAGCCGACACGGTTGCCAGTCGCGATCTTGATTGCCGTGGGGATCATCCTGACCATCGGGTTCGAGTATTACTACACGAATATCAGCCTGCGCTGGACCTATTCGGAACTGATGCCGCTCGTGCCGCCCTTCGGCACAGGGTTAAGCCCGCTCCTACAATGGCTTGTCATCCCAGCGCTTGTGATCTGGTTGACCCGTCGCCATCTGATCGGCGCGCAGGCCATACGCGAGGGCGCGGGGTGAAGCTCTCGCTTGCGCGGCTTTCAACACAGCTGGTGCAGCCCCTGACCACGACAGTCGTCGCCGGGCTTGCGGTTCACACTGCGTTTATGCCGGCGCAAGATGTGTTGGAGAAACCGCGAAGGCGATGCCTGTCAGCAAAAGAACTTGCGCAGCAATGATCGCGAGTGAGAACAGAACCAGGGCCCCGCCCGGTGCTGGTTGGTATCCATGCCGTTCAAGCCAGATCTCGGCCAAGGCCATATGAAGTGGAAGCGCGCTGATGAGGGTCGCATAGAGATAGACGCCGGATAGATTGCCAAAGGCTGCTGCCTGCACAAGGGTAGGGCCTACCACGCGCAGCGCTTGCAACGGGTCGCCGCCAAAAGAACCGAACATCAGCGCAGACGCGAAAAAGATACCTGCGTGCAGGGCTGCGAAGGCTATCGTGCGCGCCGCAAAATCCAGCGCGAGTGCCGATCCGGGCCCGATTGTGCGAAAGCGCAATTGCGAAAACATTATCATCGACACAGCATTGACCGTAAAGACGACGGGCAATCCGTTTGTCAGGATTTGCCGCACGAAACGCGCCAGTGCTGCGTCTGATGTGGTCAGATGTGACCAGAAGCCCGGTATTGGTGCTACGTAGAGTATGAGCACCGGCACAAGGCCGAGCAGGCTTAGCAGAACCGTGTTGCGGGCAAAGCGGGTAAATGGCAGCCGGACCGAGAAATGCCGGTCGAACCAGGCGAGCAGTCCGGTGGGGGTGGTTTCGGACATTTGGGTCTCGTCCCTGTCTTGGCTGCCAGTTTATCCGTGCCGTTCTGTTCAGTCTTCACCCTCGCTCGCAGTGCGCGCCGCCTGTATTTCCTGGATGTCTTCGGGCCAGGTCGAGCGGATGAACGCAAGGATGGCTTCGATGTCCGTATCGCTCAGCACATCGCCAAAACCGGGCATGCCAGAGGTGAAACTCACTCCGAGATCATCAAGCACCGCCTGTCCGCCGCGTTGGACATAATCGAACAGCATCCCATCGCCATGATGCCAGGTATGACCAGTCTCATCATGCGGTGGCGCGGGAAACAGCCCATCGGGGCCCGTGCGCTGCCAGTCTGGCGCCCCTTCCAGATCCACCCCGTGACAAGCCGCGCAATGATCCGCGTATAAATCGCGCCCGATTTCGGAATTGTCTGCCATCGCGCTACTGCCAATCTGCCCTGCAAACAGAATAAGAGCCGCTACATGCGCTGTTTTACCCATTCAGAACCGCTCCCTCGCAGCATTTCGCAAAACCACCGGACTGCCCTTGACCTTCCGGTGGATAGAATCCCCATATGTCCATCATCAGGTCAGGAGGCTACGATGGAACTGGTTGTAAATGGAATGCGTTGCGGACATTGCGAAGCACCGGTTCAACGGGCTGTGAAGCGCGTAGCACCGCAGGCGAAAGTGGTGATCGCACGCGCGGACGGTCGCGTTTCCATCACAATGGACACAGATCCGACAGTCGTTGAAGATGCTATTCGGCAAGAAGGTTATCAGGTTTCCAGCGCTGAATGATGCCGCGTGAAACAGCGCAAGACGCATAATCCAATGGAGAAGACCGTGAACACGACAAAAACATTTATCGCAACAGCCCTTATCGCCAGTGTCGGCGGCTGACGCGGGTCTCAAACGCGTTCTGATCGGCGGGCGTGAGGCCGCTGGTGGAAAGAGCCCATATCGACGGCGCTACGTTTATCTGCCGGATTTTTATTGAAAGCGTATGGGAGAACTTCCGGGGTCAGGAAAAGCATTCGTGACTCCACGCGGCGAGCCTTATGCACACAGACAGTTCCGCAGGGAACAATACACTGCGGCCTTGGCTTCAGTCGCTCGGATTGCGGGGTTTCCCGACGGAATAACGCCCCACGCCCTGAGACGATCCTGGGCCACTCATTTTTACTTGGCAACACTGAAGATGAAGGCGTTGACGTTACTCGGTGGCTGGGCTGACGGTGCAATGCCAATGCAAAAGTATGTGAAGCTGCTTCCCGCCAGGACCAAGCGCGCGCTCCTGGAAGCGTCCATAAATTACGGGAAAGTCTTGGACAAACTGGAATTAGGAGGCGGACAAAATTCTGAAAACTCTAACTTCACCTAAACTCCCTGCACTCTTGGAAAGGGGGCGCCTTCGACCCCTCAGCTACATATCCGACGCCTCGCCTAGAGATGTCACCACTGACCCGCAAGCAGAAAATCCCTGCAGGATTCTGGCGCCCCGTTCAACGAAGCATTTGCGGCTGTTCGAGATACTGTCGCAAGATCCGCGAGCATGATTGCACTTTCGGGCTGCGGTGCAGGTCCACATGCGTTACCAGCCAAAGCGGCGCGTGCCAGTCGTCACACTTTACAGCAAGCGGGGACAGGCCGGCGGCAGCACCCTCGGCCACAGGCAGGAACCCGATGCCCAGGCCCGCCCTGACAGCCGCAAGCCTCAAGCCGTGGTCATTGCTGCGCAGCACGATCCTTCCGCCCAATTCCGCCAGCCACTGGTCATGCACTGCGCGCGGATCGGGCTGCGCTGCGGCGATGAATCGATGCGTCTGAAGGCTTGCCTCGGTCGTGCCCGGCGTGCCGTGGTGATGCAGATAGGCGTCACTTGCGTAAAGCGCGATCTCCAGCGTGCCAAGGGATTGCACCACGTTATCGGGGTCCAGTGGCTCGCGACCGGCGCGGATTGCCAGATGCGCCTCGCCATATTCAAGCCGCAAGATTCGGGCTTCGGTTCTCAGGCAGGGCTCAAGCTCAGGGTGGCGCGCCAACATTTCGGTCAGGGCAGGGAGCAGCGCCGTGCTGAGTTCGGGAATGGCGGTGATGATAACAGGGCCCTGAATACCTTCCTGCAATCCGGTGAGCCGGGAGGCCAGTTGATCGAAGCACTTTTCCGCCTCGGCCGTCGTCTCGAACATGGCCTTTCCGGCCTCGGTGGGTGTATAGCCCTTGGCATGGCGCTGGAACAACTTGACGCTGATCCTGTCTTCCAGGGCATCGATATGCCGGATCACGGTCGCGTGATGCACCCCCAGCGATGCGGCCGCGCCGCTCACGGTACCGGCGCGCGCGACGTGCAAGGCCGTGCGCAACTCATCCCAAGGTTCAAGTCCCATCCTGTTTCCCTCCCGTCCGCCCTCAGCGCATAAGGTCGTCAAATTCCGCAGCGCATTTCGCCAGATCGGCTGTGTCGGGATCACGGCGCAGCACGAATGCATCTTCCGTGCGCGCAAGCGCATCCGCATCCAGAGGCGGACAGGCGTCCGCGAGGGCCTGCATCTCATCAAGCGCGCCGTTGCAGTGCAAGACCAGATCGCAGCCCGCATGCAGGGCGGCTTGCGCGCGCGCCACGACCGGACCGCGCAGGGCCTGCATCGAGATGTCATCGGTCATCAAAAGCCCGCCAAACCCGATCGTCTTGCGGATGATCGCGATCATTCGCTGCGATTGGGTGGCGGGTGAATCGGGGTCGATGGAGGTGAAGACCAGATGCGCTGTCATGCCCAAGGGCAAATCCGCGATTGCGCGGAATGCGGC
>SLQN01000220.1 GCA_007131465.1 Paracoccaceae bacterium | reverse complement strand
GGCACTGGCGCAGGCCGTGATCTACCTTGCCCTCGCGCCCAAATCGAACGCGGGCTATGCGGCGTGGAAAGCGGCGCTCAAGCTGGCACGCCAGACAGGCTCGCACCCCCCGCCCAAGCATATCCTGAACGCGCCAACTTCGCTGATGAAGGCGGAAGGCTATGGCGCGGGCTATGCCTATGACCACGAGGCCGAGGACGGGTTTTCGGGGCAGGATTATTTCCCCGAGGGGATGAAGCGCCCGGTGCTGTATCAGCCGGTTGCGCGCGGGTTCGAGCGGGAACTGGGCAAGCGGCTGGACTGGTTCGTCCGACAACGTGCGCGGCGCGGCAGTTGACATTGCCGTGGCCGCCCGCGAAAGGGGGGCCAGCAACAAGGGGACGGCCATGTCGGGCGTGCAGACAGTGACAGTGGGCACAGAGGCGGGGGACCAGCGGCTGGACCGCTGGCTGAAACGCCAGTTTCCGCAATTCACCCAAGGGCTGATCGAGAAAGCCTGTCGCAAGGGCGACATCCGGGTGGACGGGGGCCGCGTGAAGGCCGCGACCCGGGTGATGCCGGGGCAGGTGGTGCGCATTCCTCCCTTGCCCGATGCGGATACCGCCCCGCTGCCCGCAAAGCCGAAGATGCTGGCCTCGGATATCGAGATGATCCAGGCCGCCGTGATCTGGAAGGATCAGCATATCATCGCGCTGAACAAACCCGCAGGTCTGCCCAGTCAGGGTGGCAGCGGACAGGGGGGGCGCCATGTGGACGGGCTGAGTGAGGCGCTGACCTTTGGCTACAAGGACCGCCCTGTTCTGGTCCACCGTCTGGACAAGGATACTTCGGGCGTGCTCTTGCTGGCGCGCACCCCGCGCGTGGCGCGACGGCTGACAGAGGCGTTTCGCCACCGCCTGACGCGCAAGATCTACTGGGCAATCGTGGCAGGCGTGCCGACGCCTGCAATGGGCACGATCCGCTATGGCCTGATCAAGGCTGGCGCGCGCGGGCAGGGCGAGAAGATGCGCTGCATCCTGCCCGACGAGGTGGACAGGGTGGAAGGCGCGAAGCGCGCGCAGACCGATTATGCCGTGCTGGAACGGCTGGGCAGCCGGGCGGCCTGGGTGGCACTGTCGCCCATCACCGGGCGGACGCATCAGTTGCGCGCGCATATGGCCGAAATGGGCCATCCAATTCTTGGGGACGGGAAATATGGCGGCTCGGCGCAGGAAAATCTGGGCGATGGCTGGGGCGCGGGTATTGGCGGCGAAGTCAGCCGCAAGCTGCATCTGCATGCGCGGTCGCTGCGGGTCGAACACCCTGTGACAGGGGCGATGCTGGACCTGACAGCCCCGCTGCCGCCGCATATGGCCGAGACATGGGGCCTGTTCGGCCTGCGCGCGGGCGATGTGCCCGCTGACCCGTTCGAGGACGCATGAGCACGCATCTGGTCGTGTTCGACGTGGATGGCACGCTGGTTGACAGTCAGGTGCATATCCTCGCCTCCATGCAGCACGCCTATGCCGCGCTGGGGCTGACACCGCCCGCGCGCGACGCTGTGCTGGGCATTGTCGGGCTGTCACTGCCAGTGGCTATCGCGCGGCTGGCCCCGGACCTGTCCCAGGCCGATCAGGCGCAGTTGGTCGCAGACTACAAGACAGGCTTCGCGGCGCAGCGGGCCGAAAGCCTGTCGCCGCTTTATCCGGGCGCTGTGGAAATGCTGGACCATCTGGCGCGCGACCCATCGCTGTTGCTGGGCATCGCCACAGGCAAGTCGCGGCGCGGGCTCGATCACATCGTGCAGGCGCATGGCTGGCAGGGGCGCTTCGTGACACTGCAGGTCGCGGATGACCATCCGTCAAAGCCGCACCCGTCGATGCTGCACGCCTGCCTGAGCGAGACGGGCATCCCGGCCAGTCGCGCCGTGATGGTGGGCGATACGCGCTTTGACATGGAGATGGCGCAGGCGGCGGGGCTGGCTGGCCTTGGGGTGTCCTGGGGCTACCACCCCGCGCAAGCGTTGGGCGCGCGGGTGATCGACGATTTCGCCGAACTTCCCGCCGCGCTGGAGGAAATCTGGGCTGGAGCGGCAGAATGAGCGGATGGGTGCGCAAGAGGTTCTGGACCGAAGCTGCTGTATCGCCGCTGGACGGGGGCTATACGGTCACGCTGGACGGGCGCGCGCTCAAGACCCCGGCGAAGGCTGCGCTCGTGGTCCCCACCGCTGCCGTGGCCGAATTGATTGCGTCAGAATGGCGCGCACAGGCCGAAGTGATCGACCCCTCCACCATGCCCGCCACCCGCGCTGCCAATGCCGCCATCGACAAGGTGCGCGGCCAGAAGGCCGAGGTGACCGCGATTGTCACCGATTATGGCGACAGCGATCTGGTCTGCTACCGCGCGGCATCTCCGACGGAACTGGTCGATCTGGAAAGCGCGGCCTGGGACCCTCTGATCGACTGGGCCAGGCATCGTTACGGCCAGCGGCCCCTGCTGCGCACAGGCGTGATGCATGCGCCCCAGCCCCCCGCCCTGCTGGCCAGCCTGCGCGCGGATGTCGAACGGCTGGACCCGTTCGAACTGACCGCGTTTCACGACCTTGTCGCGATGAGCGGGTCGCTGATCATCGCGCTGGCCCTGCTGGACGGGTTTGCGACCCCCGAGGCGCTGTGGCAGGCATCGCGCGTCGATGAGGACTGGCAGATCGCGCAATGGGGGTCAGACGCCGAGGCAGAGGGGTTGGCCGCAGTGCGTTGCAAGACGTTTCACGATGCGGCGCGGTTTTTCGCGGCCTGTCAGCAGGGGCGGTCTACTCCAGATCCCGCGGTACGATGAAATCGCGCAGTTTGGCTGTGCCGGGGGTGATATCGGCCCAGTGCGGCCCCGGAAACTCCGCGATCAGCGTGGCACAGGTCGGATAGCGCGGAAAATCGGCATGGGCGGGCTTGGCGCGCAATATCAGGCCCGCAAAAGCGGCAATGCCGGGGTTGTGCCCGATCATGATGACCGTCTGCGCCTCGGCGTTGCGCAGCACCTGCAGTATCGTGTCGGGGCTGGCGTGATACAGCGCGGGTTCGAACCGCACCGGTACGGTTTGCGGCAATTCGGCGCTTAGCAACGCCCAGGTCTGTTGCGTGCGCGTGGCGTCCGACACAAGAGCCGCCTGTGGCAGATAGCCCCGATCCGCCAGCCAGCGCCCGATCAGCGGCGCAGCACGCTGGCCGCGCGGATTCAGGCCGCGCTGGTGGTCGCTTTGCAGCGGATCATCCCAGTCGGATTTCGCGTGGCGGGTCAGGATCAGGCGCAGGGTCATCGGTGAAAGTGCCTCATGTGGAATGCAGATTGTTCGGACGCGCGGCCATGGTCTTGCGACAGCGGGCAGGCCGCCCGAACAGCGCAGCCGTGGCTCAGGCACTGCGCGCCCTCTGCCCGGTCGAGATAGGCGTGGCAGGCGGGCACATCATAGCCGGTGTCCGTCAGCGCCGCCACCGGGCAGGCGGTGACGCAGGGCCGCGCACAACCGCTGCAGGGGGCAGTGTCGGGCAGGGGCACATCGATCCTGCGCCCAAAGCCCAGCGCGCCCCGGAATGACAGCCACAGTCCCGCGTGCGGATGCACCAGCCACCCCACAGGGGACGCAAAGACCTGCCCTGTTGCCAGCGCCCAGGAATAGAACGGCCAGGGCGGGGTCGCGCCGAACGGGTAGAACGCGCGCGCGCCCAGAGCATCCGCCAGCGCATCGATGACGCGGCGGGACCAGCGATCCATCGGGTCGGGCTGGCCGTCGCGATATTCCGCGCTGGTGGTGAACGCGGCCCAGAAACGCGGACCGTCCGGGGCCAGCAACAGCAGCGTCTCCACCCCGTCGGGCAGCGCGGCATGGTCGCGCTGCGCACCGCCTGCCACAAACAGGGCAAGAGGCTCGGCAAGCGCCTCTAGCTGCGCCAGCCCGGTCATATCAGGCCCGTGGCGTGATCATGGGCG
>SLQN01000187.1 GCA_007131465.1 Paracoccaceae bacterium | reverse complement strand
CTGCGCTCTGACGACGCCATCATCGCGCGTTTCACGCGCACGACTTCTTCGTCCATGTGAAACACTTCCATGCCGCTGACGGCGGGCGTCGAAATGAAGGCGATATCGGCGCGCAGATTTTTCAGAGAATCTTCACAGACCTTGCCGAGAAACGCATTGAACTTGGCCGAATAAACCCCACCGAGCGCGATCAGCGTAATCCCCGCTTCCGCTTTCAGATCGTCGATTATGGAAACATTGTTGGTGATGACCGTCAACGGGCGGCAACTGGTGATCATCCGTCCCAGAACAGAGGCCATGGAACCGTCATTTATCATGACGGTCATTCCCGGCTCGACAAGGTCCAGTGCCGCAGTTGCAATGGTCGATTTCGCAGCCCCACCTTGCAATTCGCGAAATCGGAAATCGCTCTCAAAACGGGTACCGGTTTCCACGGTCGCCCCACCCCTGACCTTGCGTAAGAGGCCCGCGCCTTCAAGCTCGTCCAGATCCCTGTGAATCGTCATCTTCGAAACCGAGAAGCGGTCAGCAAGATATTCCATCTCGACCTCGCGCTGTGCCATCAGCAGATCCATGATCGCTTGCTGTCTGTCATTGCGTTTCACGAGTGCCCCTCCTGCCGAATCATCACACACCCGTAAAATAACATAATTATTGTTATTTTGATATTTTTATTGTTATATCTCATATTTGCGCTACTCACATTCGAAACGCGGGGAATGAGAACGGCAGTGCAAGAGTGTGCCACGGAAGTGGCGTGTCAGTCGCGCTGTTGGGATCGTAAATTACCACTTTGTCCTTTGCTGTTTGCAGGAAGGGCGGGACATTTTGGTCGTGGATGTATTTTTGAAGGTTCACCTCGCGCGTCAGGGCGGCATCCGCGAACGGGCGGCAGCGGGCCATTTCGGGATAACGCGAGCGAGCTTGAAGAGAAAGATGATGCTTTCGGTCCCGCCTGGTTCTCAACGAACCGCGCTTATCAGCCGAAAACGCAAACAGCGCCACACGGCCAAGCGCATTTCTGAACGGTTGCGGTATGAACATGCGGACGAACATGGCTATGTGCGCGCGACATTTGTCGCGCGCACACCTAGTCTATTACATCGAGAGTGTGAACGGAGCGGTATAGTCATCCACGTTATCCGGGGTGATCAGCAGGCAGTCGAAGAGCTGCTTTTCCTGATAGACCATCGGTTCGCCATTCTGTATGTAGTAGTCGGCCTGAATGACCGCCTCGCGGGAAAAGACGGCGACCGGCTGGAGCACGGTATACGCCATCTCGCCTGCACGCACGGCTTCTACAGCGTCCGGCGAACCGTCAAACCCGCCAATGATGGTGCCTTCAAGCCGTCCGGCCTCCTTCAGCGCCGCGATCGCCCCGAGCGCCATTTCATCGTTTCCAGAAATCACGGCATCGATCTGATCATGCGCCTGCATGATCGACTGCATGCGGTTGTAGCCCTGCGTGCGGTCCCAGTTTGCGACTTCTTCGGCCACCTTTTCGAGGCCTGGGTACTGGCTGAGAACAGTGTTGTAGCCGTTGGACCGGGTGGCGGCGTTGTTGTCGGACGGATTGCCGAAGAATTCGACATAGCGCGCCTCGTCACCCACGAGGCTCTGCCAGGTCACTGCGCCCAGGGCGGCGCCTTGGGCATTGTTGGACACAAGTTGCGCAATTGCGATGCCGGATTCATTGATCTCGGCATTCACCAGAAAGACCGGGATGCCGGCCTCGGTGGCGCGGCGGACAACACCGACCGAACCATCCGCATTGGCCGGGTCGAGGATGATCGCGGCTGCGCCATTGGTGATGGCCGCGTCGATCAGGTTCGATTCAGTGTTGGTATCGCCGCGATGTGCCGAGACATTTGCCGTGTAGCCAAGTTCCTCGGCGGTTTCGCGGGCGACCTCGCCTTCGGTGAACCAGTAGGGGTTCGCCGGGTCGTTCACGATGATGCTGATCAGCCCTTCGGCGGAAGCAGCCGCTGCCATCAGCGGCAGGGATGCCGTTGCCGCAAGAAGCGCGCGTCTTGTGATCTTGAACATGGTAGTGTCTCCCTTGGTTGGTTGTGCCGGAACCCGGCGATGTCCGCGTCAGGCGTATCTCGCCTGATCCTCCGCGAATAATGAGGGGGTGGGTCAGGTCTTGCCGCCCTTGCCCCCGTATTGGATGGAATTGAGCATCACGGCGAGCACGATGACCGCGCCGGTAAAGACGGTCTGCCAGTAGGACGACACCCCGATGATCACGAGGCCCGCGCCCAGATAGACGATCACGAACGCGCCCAGCAATGTGCCCTGCACTGTGCCGCGCCCGCCCATCAGGGACGCACCGCCCACCACGACCGCCGCGATGGCCGTCAGTTCATAGGTGGTCCCTGCCGTGGGGCCAGCCGAAGTCAGCTGCGAGCTGAGCACCAGACCCGCGATGGCCGCGCACATCCCAGACAGAACATAGACCCAGACCTGCACGGATTTGACTGGTACGCCCGACAGTTCCGCCGCCCGCGCATTGCCGCCGGTAGAATACAGCCACCGACCAAACGGCGCGCGCGACAGCAGCAGATGCACCGCGATCGCGGTCGCGGCCAGCACGAAGATGCTGATCGGCACGCCGCCGATCCGGTAGAAGCCCAGCCATTCAAAACCGGTATTGCCGAATTCCGGCCGGCCCCGCAGGTTGTTGAAAGTCAGACCATTGGTCATCAGAAGTGCGACGCCGCGCGCGACATAGAGCGTGCCCAGTGTCGCAACGAAAGCGGGCACCTTGAAGAACGCGACCAGCACGCCATTGACCACCCCCACAAGCGCGCCCATTCCAAGCGTGCAGATCACCACGGCCCAGACCGGCAGATACAGGATCACGCCCAGCGCGGTCAGTTCGACCCCTTGCAGAAGGAACCCCGCGAACACGCCGCACAGCGCAAGCGTGGACCCCACGGA
The DNA here is from genome assembly GCA_007131465.1 of Paracoccaceae bacterium. Classification (GTDB taxonomy): domain Bacteria; phylum Pseudomonadota; class Alphaproteobacteria; order Rhodobacterales; family Rhodobacteraceae; genus Roseinatronobacter. The sequence continues at coordinate 1,029 of SLQN01000187.1, read as the reverse complement.
AAGGTCGATCCCCCCGGACAAGATCACAAGCAGCATGCCAATCGCCAACAGGCCGAAGATCGCGACCTGCGACGTCATGGTCAGGAAATTCGAGACCGACAGATAGCGGTCTGACAGAAAGGCAAAGGTCACGATGATCGCGATCAGCGCAAAGAAAGCGCGGCCTTCCATCAGGATCTGGACAATATTCATGTCCTTGCCAAAGATCGAGGCGACAATTCCGCCCGGCTCCTGCTTTTTCGTCGTCACAACATCGGTCATTTCAGCAAACTCCGGTTCAATGCTTGGCGGTGATGGGCTTGGCGATGGCGGGTTCGTCCATCTCGACAATTTCCCGGGCGGTATGTTCGTCTATGATCAAGCCGCTCAGCAGACCGCTTTCCAAAACCGCCTTGATGGCGTGGGTCTTGATCCGCCCCCCTGCAACAGCGACGATGCGGCGGCCTTTCAGGCGGTCGATTGGCTGGGTCAGAATGCGGTCCGTGATCTCGCGCCCGACCGGCTGGCCGCGCTTGTCGAAGAAATGGCCCAGCATTTCGCCCACCCCGCCTGCCGCGGCGATGGAGGCCATCTCCGCGTGCTCGATCATGCCGGTGGTGACAAGTTCGGCCTCGGGGATTGTGGTGCCAATCCCAACGATCATCAGATCGGCCCGGTCGGCCAGTTGGGCGGCCTGTTGTGCTGCTTTCTGGCCCAACAGAACATCGCGGTCAGCGGTCGAATTGGCGATGAAGGGAACCGGCATGGACGCGGCCTCGCCACCGGTCTTTTCGGCCAGGCGTGACGCGACAGCATGCGGGTTCAGGTCCGCGCCGGCGGTCTGCGCCCCCATGAGCGACACGACCTTCAGATGCGGCGCGGCCTGCGTGTCAAGGCTTTCGACGCAGGAGAGCAGCGTGCGGCCATGGCCCACGCCGATGATTGCAGTTTTCTTACCCACGATCTCATCTGTCAGGAACCCGGCCCCGGCGATCCCGAGGGGCCGCAGCGCAAGGTCTTCCTGATGCAGGTCGGTGACCACCTGGCAAT
>SLQN01000222.1 GCA_007131465.1 Paracoccaceae bacterium | reverse complement strand
GGCCGCGCGTGTCAGTCTGTCAGGTATCCCGCGCGGCGATGATGTGGTTGCGGGCATTCTGAATGCCGGGGAAAGCATCCGGTATGCGTTCACCCTGGATCAGACCACAACACTCTATTTCGACAATGTCATCGGACCACAGGCACGGATCTACCGGCCGGATGGCGGTTCCAGTGTTCTGTCGGACCCCGGTCATGTGCTGGTCCTAAATCCCGGCACACATGAGATCGGGTTCAACAGCAGCGGTCGGCACGCCTTCCGCCTGCTGGATCTGGACGCGGCGCCGCAGATATCTTCTGATGGAAAGGTGCGCCCCGTCACGATCCCCGGGTCGGGGTCCAGCAAGGTGTTTGCGCTTGACGGGCTCCGCGACACGGTCCTGTCGATGGATGCCTTGTCCGGCAGCGGAATCGTTCGGGTGGCGCTGTATTCCGATGACGGCACTCTGATCGAACGGGCGTCATCGCCATTTGCCTTCAACGGCATCCAGCTTCCCTATGACGGGCGATACTGGCTGGCCTTCGAAGGGCCCGGCAGTGGGGCTTTGAACACGCCGCAGACGCGCGTTGTACGCTTGCACGCAGGTGTTCCCGCGCCCCCTGATCCGATTGATCTGGGCAGCGCGCAAGACTATGCGCCAGTCTGGACAGTGCTGCCTGACGGAACTTCCGCGCTGCGGTTGCGCGGGGCGGAACACGCGCATTTCCCGGCTTCGGAAATTGGCGATATCGGACGGCAGATCACGCTCAGTGCAAGCTTCGCTGTCGATGGCCTTGACCGAAGCAGGCTGTTGGCCAGCCTGCGCGCTGACGACGGGTACGAGATACTTTCTATCGGGTTCAACGGCAACAATCAGGTCTTTGCCCGCGCGGCCAATGCGCATGACAGCACGACCAGCCGCACTGCGACCGACTCGACGGTACGGACGGTTGGAACTGTCATCAATGTCGATGCCATCGTCGATCGTGACGAGGGCAGATTGTTTTTGTATGTCGATGGCGTATTCGCGACCAGTTCCGCAGTGTCTGACAGTTGGTTCGACACCCGCGCGGAACTGGTTCTGGGCGGTGTTCCGGCTACAGACAATGACGCGCGTTTTCATGGCGTGATCGGGGCCCTGCGCCTGCGCAGCGACGCTGCCGATGCAGCTGCGCGCGCCGCGGGGCACGCCGGCACTTGGGCGGGGGGTGATCCGGCCTTGACGCTCGCGCTCGACTTCTCCGAAGGCGCTGGCGATCTGGTGTTCAATCGGGCATCGGGCGGCGGCAGCGCCGAAATTCTGCCGCTGGATGAGTCCATAATCTTTGGAAGACGCGTGTCGCGCGACGATGTTGTTGAATACCGCATCGAGCTTGATGAGCCGGGTTTTTTCCTGCTCGAAATGCTGTCAAACATGCGTCACCGTGTCGAAGTGCTGGGGCCTGCGGGCGAAACGCGATCCGAACAGATGATGCCCGGCTTTCAGGACAGGGACGGGCTGGCTCTCGGGGCCGGGGTGCACACGCTGCGCTTCACCCGTGATGGCGGGACACCGCCGGCCGGCGACTTTGCCTTCCGGCTAGTGGATTTGGCCTCACAGACTCAAGAAATCACGCCGGGACAGGCCGTAACGATAGATTCGCCAGCATCAGACCTCGGCACTCTGTTTCGTTTCGAAGCCGAGGCAGGCCGCGGCTACTCCGTCTTTGACAGTGAAGGCAGATCGCTGAACACCCGCATCTTTTCAGCTACACCTGACCCCGATATCTTGTCCGGCATCAATTCAGGCTCCACACCCGCGCGGGACGGCACCCACTTTCTTTATGTCGGCTAAAGCAATTCGCGTCCCTTCACCCGAGAGATTACCCTTTATGATCGGGAAACGCGCCGTGGAGAGCTTGACCTTGATGAAGAAGCCGCGGGAACGATCCCGCGGCGCGATGTGGATCACCGCTATTCCGTCAGCCTTGATGCGCCCACCGATCTGCTGGTCGATGTGGGCAAGGGTGACTGGCTAAGGTGGGAATTGCTGGATGCGCAGGGTGCGGAGGTGGCGCGCGCAGACCTGAACAATACTTACGTGTCGACCCCCCGGATCATGCAAGTCGATCCGGGTGACTATACGTTCAGGATCTATACTTCCAATATGAGTGTCCGGGATGCCGAATACCGGGTGACGTTGCGCGATGCTCGCGCTGCTGCGCAGCCGATCATCTTCAACCAGGAAGTATCGACCGGTGCGCTTGACGGTGCTGTCATCTACACGTTCGAGACGACATCGCGCACCGATGTTTCCCTGACTCGGACCGACGGTTCAGGTGGATTTATCGAAACACAGCTTGTGTCGGCCACGGGTGAGGTTGCCTCTGACGGGAGTTGGTCATCACGTAATGCATCTTTGAACGCGGTCGGCAGATGGTATCTGGTCACTACCGCGCAGTCGAGCTTTATCCTTGAACAGGATGGCCGCGATCCGACCATCGGCGCAACCGAGGCTGATTTCAATGACCCGGGAATTGGCTTTGTCCTCGATAACCGGCGCGGCAATGCGGCGCGGCTGGTTGAGGCGGATGACGGTAATCGTTTCCTGCGCCTGAGCGGGTTGACCGACAGCAACGCCGAAAACGTCGTTTGGTTTGACAGGGTGCATGACGGCGATCTGGATGCAATCGAGATTGCATTTGATTACCGCGCGACAGCGCCAGCCGGTCAGGCCAGCCGCGGTGATGGCTTTACCCTTGGCTGGTTGCCATCCGATACGCTGGGCGACACCGGGGCGAAGACCTTCTATTCCAACAACTGGAACAATCGCAGCGATTACGACGACGCGCTGTATCTGGAATTCCAGATCCGTCGTTCTTCTTCGGGAGATGAAACCAATCTTATTGTCCTGCGTCGGGGCAACAACACGCTCATGTCAGTCGATGTTGCCGAAAGCCTTGCGGCCGAAGAATTCGCGCGCATGCGGGTGGGGCTGACCCATGTGCTTGCGGGGCTTGAGGTGTCTGTGCATCTGGCGCGCGATGGCACAGATGAGCTGCTGCTGGATCGAGCCTTCGTGGGCGACCGATTCCGCCTTGGCGAAGGGCGTTTCGCGATAGAGGTTGATACCCCGTCGGGGAATGCCGCCGATCACGATTTCGACAATATCTCGATCACGCCGACACCGCGCGGCGGAAATGATCTCGTCTTTGGTCAGGTCTATAACGGGACGCTGGAAGAAATCGGCGGGCAAAACAACTACCCCGCACATCGCTATGATTTCACCCTCGACGCGCCTGCGCAGGTTGTGTTCGACGGGCTGAATGGGGGGAACGCGATTCTGGTGGAGGTGACCGGACCCGGGCTGAACGAAGGCACAACACGCTTTGGCAGGGCCGATGCGTCGTTTGGTGGCTCGTTTAATGCGCTGGCGCTTGGGGCGGGGCGCTATACGGTTTATGTCTCGGGACAATTTGGCGCGACTGGAAGCTATGGCTTCAGGATGCTTGATCTTGGTGATGCAGCGGCGCTTGCCGATGACGCAGACACCTCTGTATCCCTTGATCCAGGTAATGCGACCGCAGCGTTTTTCTTCGATGGCGTGAAGGGTGAAAAGATTTTCATCGAAACGCTCGGCCTAGATGCCGGACAGGCGCGTCTGAGATTGCTGGATCCCGATGGCGTACAGATCAGAACCGAGCTTGCAACGGATCGGACCCTGCAAAGCCTCTGGCCCACCAAACTGCAACAGGACGGGCGCTACACACTTCTGGTGGCTGGTGCGTATGGCCAGCCGGACCCGAAGACGCTGGATCTGAGGCTGCACCGTGTTGATCGAATAACAGCGCCGATTGTATTTGGAGAAAGCTCCGTTGCAGATATCGACATTCCCGGGCGCGAGCGTGTCTTTACCTTCTCGCTCGATACGCCGGATGTGGTAGCGATCGAGGTTGGGCTTCGCAGTAATTCTGTCTTCTGGGAATTGCGGTCCGCAGATGGGCAGATCGTAGCCGAGCG
>SLQN01000072.1 GCA_007131465.1 Paracoccaceae bacterium | reverse complement strand
TGCAGGCAGGTGCGGATCACACGCAGATCCATGAAGGGGTCACGCGGCTCGATCCCGAATTCCGAGGCGACGCGATCATATCTTTCCCGTCCGACGGTGAGATTGGTTCCCAGGACTGCCCCAAGGCGCGGTGCGGAAGGAGCAGACCGCGATCGAGAATAGAACCGCCGGCGACGCGCCTCGATATCCACCCGCCGCGCGAGGTCATCCGAGACCATCCCCAGCCTGTTGGGCGCGGGCGGGCGCAGCGCGCGCTTGACCTTGTGTCGCGCCATGCGCACCTGTTCGGGCAGCGCAACCCGCCACGCCGCTGTAGCAAGGGCCCACGCCGGATGCGGCCCAAAACCTCCCCAGAATTTCCTTGACCCGGCAGCGTCTTCCAGGATGTCCCGCCATCGGCCCTGCGCCAGAAGCCGGGCATGGACGTCACCTTCAGAGAATACGACGTCGCCTGCCACGCCATCGAGAACGACGCGCAGCCCGTCGGCCTGCGCCGTGGCATAAACGGCCTTGGGAAGAATCATCGTGCTGTCGAAGGGCTCTTCGCTGTTGCGCATGGCCTCGAACAGAAGTTGCAGCATGTCTTCGGGGCCATCGCAGGGAATGCGTGTGGGCTTGATGCCAGGCACCGCCATCATGGCGTCAACAGCGCGGGTTTCCTTGCAGTCCTTGTCATTCGGATTGACCACCGAATAGGTTGGCAGCGGACCACCCCCGGCCTGCGCAAGCAGATCAGAGGCGATCGCCACGACAGAGCCGGAATCCATCCCGCCACTCATCATCGCGCCCACCGGACCGTCGCTGCGCAAGCGCGCGCGCACGGCGTCGGTGAAGACCTCCAGAAAGGCTTCCTCGTATTCAGCGTCGCTCAGACCGATCAGTTCCGGCGGCATCTCCATGTCCCAGTAGCGCGAGATGCGCAGCCCGTTCGCATCAAAGACAAGTCGGTGTGCCGGCGGCAGGCGAAATATCCCGCGAAAAAAGGTCGATGTCCGGTCGATCCCCTCCATGTCCTCAAGAAAGTCGGCGATCCGCCCTTCGTTAAGGGGAAAGGCATCGGGCGCGATGCTGCGCACGGCTTTGGGGCGGGAGGCGAAGATCAGCCGCGATCCGTCTGTGACCCCGTAGATCAGTTGCTTCACGCCCATCTGGTCGCGGGCCGCAAAGAGCTTTCTGTCGCGCGGATCCCAGATCGCAAAAGCAAAATCCCCGAGCAGGTGTTCGGGACAGCCCTCCCCCCATTTGAGATACGCCAGAAGAACAAGCTCGCCGTCGCCCACTACGCGGGCGGTCAGATCAACCGACAGCAATGCGGCGAGTTCTTCGCGATTGTCGAGCCGGATATCCGCCGTGATGACACAGCCTGTCCCGCTGTGAACCAATGGCAGACATTCGACGCGCGCCTCAGGCGTCGAAGCGAGCAAGGTGTGCCCAAGAGCCGCATTGCCTTCTGTCCAGTGCCGGGTCCCGTCCGGGCCGCGTTGCTCCAGCATGCTGGTAAGTTTGCGCAGGGCCTCTCCATCGGGTGGCGCAGACCGTCGAGAGCACACAATCCCGCAGATACCACTCATGCCCGCAACTCTCCCACTGATGAGGGGCTTCCGGTCGGAGAGCTCTCGTAAAGAGCACCCTTGTGAAGCCTCAGGATCCGATCCGCAAGTATGAGACTTGCAGGGCGATGCGTGATGAGGATCACCGTGCGCCCCTTGAGGGCAGTGCGGGCAATCTCGACGAACCGCGCTTCGCCTTCGGGGTCGAACATCGCGGTCGGTTCGTCCAGAACAAGTATGGCAGGCTTTTTCAAAAGCGCACGCGCCAACGCGATGCGCTGGCGCTGGCCCCCTGACAGGCGGATGCCGCGCTCTCCGATCTGCGTGTCGAGTCCATCGGGAAGCTCGCCTATAAATCCCCAGGCCTCTGCTTCACGGGCTGCGGTTTCGATCCGGGCGCGTGTCGCTTCGGGATCACCAAAACGGATATTGTCGGCGATCGTGCCGTCGACCAGAGCGACGCGCTGCGGCACCAGCGCGATATGCCGACGGTAGGCGCCAAGGTCCAGCTCTGATATGTCATTATCGTCAAGCAGGATACGGCCTTTATCGGGATCACGAAACCGCAGCAAAAGGTCCATCAGAGTTGTTTTTCCAGCACCGTTTTCGCCGGTGATCGCAATGGTTTCACCGGCTGCAATGTCGAAGCTGATCCCGGCAAGAAGTGGTGGGCGGCCTATATACCCGAAGTACACATCCTCGAACCGGATCGCGCCTTCTACATTTGCAAGTGAACGCCCGCCACGCCCTTCCGGACGGATTGCGAGCACCTCGTTCATATGCCTGAGCGAACCGCGCGCGTGCTGGAACTGCCCCCAGAGATCGGCGAGCCCTGCGACGGGTCGCGTCAACAGCGCGGCATAAAGAAGGAAACTTGCCATATCTGAAGGCGTCATTGCCCCTTCTGTGACCTTGCCTCCGGCCAGCCACAGGACGAGAACCACAGATGCGGCTGCGACGAATTGGACCAGTGGCCCGAGAAGGCTCTGATGTACGATCATGCGCTCTTGCAGCTCACGATAGCGGGAGACGCTGGCGGTGTATCGCTTGGCCTCCAGCTCCTCGCGCGTATATGCTTTCACGGCTTGCAGAATGGACAGGTTCTCATCGGCGATGGAGACCGTTTGCGCATAGGCATCGCGGCTCTCTCCCGCGAGTGGGCGGATGTTGCGACCAAGAAGCTTGAGCAGAATGTAAAAGACAGGGATGCCGAGGACGATGGGCATCGTGAAAATCGGCTCAATCCGAAACATGAGCACGATGGCACCTGCCAATACGATGATTTTTGGCAACAACCCCAGCACAGCCCCGGTGGCAAACTCGCTAAGCACATCCACTTCACGCGTGATCAGTGACAACAGATCACCGCGGCGACGATCATCAACCCAAGGCAATGGCAGTCGCTGAATGTGATCGTAAAGGTCGATCCGCAAGCTGGCTGTCAGCCTTGCGGCCGTTCTTGCAAGCATGCGACGCTGCGCAATCTGCAACCCTGCCTGCAGCGCAAACAGACAGATCAGACCAACAGCCAGACTGCCAAGCGGCAGTTGGGACGACGACAGCAGCCCCCCGACGATCCTCCCCCCCAGCCAAGGCACCACAAGAACTGCCGCGCTCTCTGCCAGCATCAGCGCAAGACAGAGCGCGAGCGGCCAGCGAAATGGCCAGAGCTTGTCTCTCAGCATCGCGATGCTCATGACTTGCGCGGCCTTTTGCGCAGATTCCTGAGCATACCTGGGATGAGCCGCCGCATGTGAAGAACGGCAAGCCAGTCGAATCGCCCACGAGCAAAGCGCGCGCGCATATAATCCGCGTCCGGCAGCAACAATTCACGCAAATAACGCTTTTTCCTGCGCAATCCTCTGATGGCCGAGAGGTTCATGAAAATCGACTGAAGTGGCCCCGCTGCGATATACCGTGACACATGCCGTGGTCCTTCAAAGTCGAGACGCTTGAGAATGTCCGTTTCGACCTGACAGCCAAGTTGCTTAGAGATCTGGACCAGGGTATCCGACACGACATCAGAGATCGCTTTTGATCGCGCGCGCTCGACAAGGTCGGATCGGGCGTCTGTGTCCATCGCATCAAAGAGCAAGGCAATATCCGTAAGCCACAACAGGCTGTCGATCACCGGATGCGCAACGCCATTGAGATAGATATGCGTGGGCCTGTCGATATGCAGACGACGATGCACTGACGCGAAAAGCAGCGCGTCCACGTCGCCCAACCGCCGTGCCACTGGATGAAGGGACTCAAGCGGCTTCGAGCGGGCAAGTAATTCGGCGTGAGTGAAAAGGCGCGCGAGAACCGGCGAGGAATTCAGCCGCCAGTGAAGATCAATGTCATGAAGCTGTCCTGTCAGGTCTGCCTTCTGGAAAAGCGCCTCGGCCCTGATAGTTGTTCCGTCGACTGCCAGCGCGCGCCGGAACCCGGCTTTCTCCAG
>SLQN01000227.1 GCA_007131465.1 Paracoccaceae bacterium | reverse complement strand
TTAAACAGGACAGAGGGCAGCCACAGCGCGATCTGCGGGAAGATCATCACAAGACTGAGCCCGAGGATCATCACGCCCACGAATGGAATGATGGAGCGGTAGATATCGCCAAGGCTGACCTCTTTCGGGGCCATGGCGCGCATCAGGAACAGGTTATAGCCGAAGGGCGGCGTCATATAGGCGATCTGGCAGGTGATCGTGTAAAGCACACCATACCAGATCAGATCGAATTCCAGCATCCGCACGATGGGCACATAGAGCGGCGCCACGATCACCAGCATCGCGGTGTCATCCAGAAACATGCCCATCAGGATGAAGGATATCTGCATCAGGATCAGGATTTCCCAGCGCCCCAGCCCAAGGTTTTCCATGAACAGCGCGCGCACGAAATCGACCGCGCGCAGCCCGTCAAAGACCGCGCCAAAAGCCAGTGCGGCAAGGATGATCCACAGGAACATGCACGAAATCGCCAGCGTCTTTTTCGTGCAGGATTCAAGGATCGCCCAAGTCATCCGCCCCTTGGCGATGCTGACCGAGAGTGCGGCCAGCGCGCCCACGACCGAGCTTTCCACCAGCCGCGTATAGCCCAGCACGAACGGCACCATCATCACCGCGAATATCCCCAAGGGCATCAGACCGGCCAGTAGCAGGCGGTATTTCTCAGCCTTCGTGACCTGCGCCAACTCATCAGGGTCGATCACCGGGCCAAGCGCGGGGTTGATGCGGCAGCGCAGCCAGATATAGAAGATGAACAGCCCCGCCAGCATCAGCCCCGGCATCAGCCCGGCCGCCCACAGATGCGTGACCGGCTGGCGTGCGATCATCGCATAAAGCACCAGCACCACCGAGGGCGGCACAAGAATGCCAAGCGATGATCCGGCCTGAATGACGCCCGTGACCATCAGCTTGTTGTAATTGCGCTTCAGCAGTTCCGGCAGCGCGATGGTCGCCCCAATGGCCATGCCCGCGACCGACAGCCCGTTCATGGCCGAGATCAGCACCATCAGAAGGATCGTCCCAATCGCCAGCCCGCCGGGAACCGGGCCAAACCAGACATGGAACATGCGATACAGATCATCGGCCAGACGGCTTTCCGACAGCACATAGCCCATGAAAATGAACATCGGCAGCGTCATCAGCGGAAACCAGTTCATCAGCTTGATGGTCTGGGCAAAGGCCAGATCATGCCCGCCGCGGTCGCCCCACAGGCCCAGGGCGGCCACCACCGCCACGAAACCGATTACCCCGAACATGCGTTGCCCGGTCAGCATCACCGCCAGCATGGACCCGAACATCAGCGCGGCGATCATTTCATAAGGCATCAGACGCTGCGCTCCTCGATCTCGATCCCGCGCAGTTTCGCGATGTCGCGGATCAGGAAGGCCGTGCATTGCAGGATCATCAGCACTATGCCAATACACATGATGATCTTGATCGGCGCCATATAGGGCCGCCACAGCCCGCGCCGCCGCTCGCCATATTCCAGCGCGAATTGGGTGCTTTCAATCCCGCCCCACAGCAGCACGCCCAGATAGACCAGCAGCGTGAAGATGGTGATGCAATCCACCGCGGCCTTGGTCTTGTCCGACCAGCGCGAATAAAGCAGGTCCATCCGCACCGCAGACCCCATCTGCAACGCATAGGCGCCGCCGAGCATGAAGTAGCCCAGCAGCAGGAATTGCGCCATTTCGTCGGTCCAGATCTGGGGGCTGAACCCCACCCGCGCGACCGCGCCCCAGCCGAGAGTTGCCATCAGGACGAACAGGCTCCACATCGCCAGCCGCCCGATGCCGTAATTCAGCGCCTCGACCGCGCGCAGGTATGTCATTACAGCGCGGGGCATGCGGCTCCCGTCGCCAATGCGATTGCGCGGGCCAGAACCGGGGCCAGAACCGGGGCCAGACGCGCGGCTTTTCGGGCGCTGAAGACGGCTGCTTCCGAGTTTGGCATTTTCAGTATTACCGCTCCCGAGCGCCATCGCATGTCTTGATGCGTGGTTTCAACGACATTCCCCATGTGACCTGCCGCGCGATGTCAGGATCACCTGATCACGCGATATGATCAAGTGTTTTTCTGTGTCCATGACCGATCTTGCCCCAGCCACGGGGTGTCCGGCCGGACTTGTGCGGCGTATGCGCAAGCCGGGCTTTTCCGTTTACCTGGAAGCTCGCGCCCAGTGCATCAGGAAACGGGCGCGCGTCTGGCTTCTCCGATCACGACGCACGAAAAATAGGCAGGTTTCCTGCAGCCCGACCACCCGTTGCACCGCCTTGCCGCCTGCGTCATCGACAAGCTCAACCAGACCCGCCGCCAGCAAGACCTTCGCGAATTCGATGCCGTGACGGATATCCGTTCCGACACGTCGCGCCGCGCCTATCTGAGCGCCGCGCGACGGCGCTGCATGCCTTGCGCAGCAATCCGCGGCTGCTGTCAGGCCCGCTCAACGCCCGGTCGCCTGCGCCGGGGGTGCAAGCAGGGCCTGCACGGCCTCTGACCGGACAAGTTCCACAGAATGGGCCGCATCGAATAGCCTGTCTTGCCCCCGATCGCACAGGGCCGCATATTTCACATATTCCTCGGCTGCGTTGAAATGCTGACCGCGCAGCGCCTCGGCCTGCGCCTTGGCGTGGAATTCGGCGTGATACTTGAAATGGCCCAGCGCAAGGGCGCGCTCCGCGACCCGCGCGCCGGAGACATAATGCAGCCCCGCCGAAATCTGCATCATGGGATGATAGCGCAGCAGCGCGTATTTTTGTGCCACGAACAGGTTTTCGCGCGCCGGTGACCCGGCTTGGCGCATCAGCCTGTGGCGCAGCGCGCTGGTGACGGTAGCGCTGTTGGACCACGGCCCGCGCCCGCACCAGACCCGGCGCAGGGGGTCGCGGTCCAGCCAGCGCGCCTCTGCGAACGGGGCAGTGTCAAAGCGTGTCTCTGACAGCGGGCCGCGCGGATACAGGTCGAGCATGTAGAGCCGCACCGCATCGGCCTGCGCAAACTCCGGACGAGAGAGCAGGCCCGGAAGGTCGCCCGCGACCCGATCCTGTGCATCGGGCAGCGACCAGAAGGCCAGCTCATCCGCATCGGCCAGCAGCGACCATCGCCCCATGCGGTAATGCGCCATCAGGGTTTCCTGCCAGATCACCCCGTAGCAGGACTGGCGGTAAGGCGTGTCGGTCGTGAACACCGCCACATCCGGCTGCGCGCACAGGTAGTCCAGCGTGCCGTCATCGGACCCGTTATCGGCAATCAGAAACGCCGTAACCCCCAGATTGCGATAATGTTCAAGGAAATGTGGCAGCATGAAGCTCTCGTTGCGCATGACCGCGATCACGGCCAGATCGGCGCTGCGGGCCGCGTGCAGCCGGTCGGGCGGGCTGACAAGGTCGAGTATATTCTTGGCCCAGCCCAGCCGGGCGGGCGTATGACAGGGAAAGAGTTTCATCTGCTGCGGCCAGGGCGCGGCCAGCGCCGCGCGCGCCTGCGCCGGGTCGCCGCCGCTGTCCAGATGCGCCAGTTTGACCGGGGAACCGGCAAAGGGCAGGAAGCCGTTTTCATATTGCGGCAGGGGCGGCAGACCGGGTCCGGCGCGCCGGAAAACAGCGACAGTGTGGTTGGGTCCGGCGACCGTGATCCCGCCCAGCGCCAGCAGGTCGCCCACCAGCTTGTCCTCCATGAAAGACACCTGTTCGAGCACGCGCCCGCGCGCGGTCCGGCGCGCATCACGCAGCGCGTTCAGAGCGGGGCGGGCCAGCACATAACCTGTGCTGCCATCCGCATAGGCCGAGGGTTCGGGCGATTTGTCGATCTCTTTGCGCCCGCGCGGCGTCGCGGACCGCGCCATGTGCCAGCCGCGGTCCATGTCACCACGCCGCCGGTGCAACGGGCGGCCATGATAGGGCACGCCCAGATAGGCCGGATCCGTGAAAAACGCCTCGGCGTTCAGAAAACAGTCGTCATCGATCTTGAGGATGCGGCCGAATCCGGTCTGGTTGCAGGCCCAGTCGACA